>NZ_JBVJCD010000029.1:29148-79898 GCF_055588985.1 Streptomyces sp. NPDC041970 | reverse complement strand
TCCGGTTTTTTTTTTCCTCCTCCCAGAAAAAAACCCCCCCCCCCCCCCCCCCCCCCCCCCCGCCCCCCCCCCCCCCCCCCCCGCCCCCCCCCCCCCCCCCCCCCCCCCCGCCTCCGACGCCCTGTGGCTCTGGTCCGACCCGTACGAGATGACCCTCGCGGGCCCGTCCGAGGACGGCTCCCCCGCACCGTCGCAGTCGCTGACCGTGCAGATCAGCCACGACAACACGGCGACCACCGTCCCGGCCGGCACGCTCACCGTCGACGCCTCCGGAATAGCCTCGTTCGCCGAGGTCACCTGGCCCGCGAACTGCCGCCCGGAGAACGAGACCACCGCCGTCTGCACCACCCCCGAACTCCCCGGCGGCGCCAACGCCCCCGCCGCGCGGATCGGCCTGACCGCCAAGCCGGGCGCCACCGACGGCAACGACGGCTACGTCCGCTACACCGCCCAGGCCGGCGGCATGAACGCCTACCCGGGCGAGACCCACGTCGCCGTCAACGACGGCCCCGCGCTCGGCCTCACCCAGGCCGAGTACCGCACCGGCATGGCACCCGACCAGCCCTTCGACTCCTCCGTCGTCCTCGGCAACCGGGGCAACCGCACCGCCGACCGCACCCTGCTCACCGTCTTCACCTCCCGCGGCATCCGCCTCGGCATGTCCGTCCCCTCCAACTGCGAGTCCACGAACGCCGTCACCGGCCGTACGTTCCTCTGCGTCCTGGACGAGCGGACGACCCCGCGCTCGTACCACTCCCTCCCGCTGAAGTTCCGCACCAAGGACATGGCCCTCTTCGACCGCGTCGACTATTCGGCGCAGCCCTACTCCGAGCAGGCGCTCGCCGAGGCCCGTGCCGGCCGCGCCTTCACGCCGGGCGCCGGCCCGGAGCTGAACCTCATCCCGGCCGCCGCCCCCTCCGACGAGCTCCAGCCGTACCGCACCTTCACGGTGAAGACCGTCAACCAGGCCGACTACCGGCTGACCGCCTCCACCGTCTCCGGCGCGGCCGGCGCCACCGTCCCCGCCACCGTCACCGTCCACAACGCGGGCCCCGCCTGGGTCGCCTCCCTCGGCGCGGGCGAAGCCGCCGCGACCGTCGACGTCGACATCCCCGCGGGCACCTCGGTCGCCTCCGCCCCCGACGCCTGCTGGTCCCAGTCCGAGACCCGCTACCGCTGCAACACCCCCATCTACCTCACCGAATCCGGAAAGTCCGCCACCCACGCCTTCCCGTTCACCCTCCACATCGACGAGGTCATCCCGAACGCCACCGCCCGCGCCGCCGTCTACAACGACGCCTACGAACCCGCCGTCCGCACCTTCGACCCCGACCTGACGAACAACACGGCCACCCTCACCGTCAACCCCTCGACGAGCTGACGCACGCCCCCTCCGGCTGCCCGGCCCAACCCTGTACGAGCCGGGCAGCCGACCCCCGCACCGCCCCGGTGACCCCAGCCGCACCACCCGTGGGCGACTGGCCCCCCCCAGAGGGCGGAACGGGCGGACCGAAGCGCCGAGCGCCCGACGCCGCCCCCCGCCCCCACACGCACCCGATCTCTGGCAGGTAGTCCGGAACAAGACAGTTCGCCGAAGCACCGGGCAGTTGTCGATCGAACGGATCCACCTGATCACCAGCCTCCACGCCGGTGCCGCAACCGGCCGTGAACTCGCCTCCTGGACCAGAGGGCACTGGGGCATCGAAAACCTCCCGCACCACGTCCGTGACCGGACCTTCCGCGCGGACCAATCCACGATCCGCACCGGCCACCTGCCCCGCACGACGGCCTCCCCGCGAAACCTCGCCGTCGGCGTCCACCGCCAGAACGGCCGGTCCACCATGGCCTCCGCCGTGCCGCCCGCGACTACCGTCGCCCCCTGACCGCCCTCGGCCCCACCTGACGAACCCGGACGAGATCACTCCACGCAATGACCCCGAGGGCGGAACCCGCCTGAAGGAGCCCTGGGACGCGCTCGTGAGCGTCACAGGTCTGGGTCTGCTCGTCACGTGGGCCCTCTATACTCCGCCGGTCAGAGGCATGGTCGAGACGGGGGCGTAGTGCACGAAGACGGGTACGTCATCAAAGCGGCGCTGGGCATTCTCGCCTGCGCGCTGATCGTAAGGATGCTCGCCCTCCCGCTGCTGCATCGTTTTCAACGAGCCATCAGGCAACGGGAGGCCGCGGCTTTCACGGGGACGGACGAGGGTGGGACCTGGACGAATGCCCTCTTCGACAGAGGACTGGTCCTGGCGTGCGCGCTCGTACTGACGGCGCTTCTGCCCAACATCGACGCGCCCGTCGATGCAAGGACCCTCGCGACCGCCCCCTGGCCGGGCAGCCCGCTCAACGTGGGTGGCTGGGTCTTCGAGATGAAGGAGCGAGACGGCCTGGACCTCGCCGTCTATCAGCAAGAGGCCGGCGTTGCCCTCCTCTGCATCGTCCTGGTGCTGGTGTTCTGGACGCTCGCGCAACGGAAGTTGCTGACGGTGGGTATGCCCGCGGGGTTGTGGCACTCTCCGCGCACGCGCACCCGGATCATCGGCGGCTTCGTCCTGTGGCTGCTGCTGATGGTAGTGGTGCTGCCCATCGGCGTGACCGTGGCTGCCGCAGTGTTCCAGATCGTCGCCTTCGTCGTGGCCTCCCGGCACCAGCCCCTGGCCACCGCCGGCCTGCCCCCGGCATCCGCCGCACCCAGCCCCACTCGGCACGTTCCGCCCCTCGCGGCCGCACCGAGCACCCCTCCCGGAGCCGGCCTCCCGTCCCAGGGACTCCCGAGCGCCTTCCCGCCCTTGCAACCGCACGAGCCCCAGACCATCGGCGCCTACCACCTGCTCGGCAGGATCGGCGCCGGCGGCATGGGAACGGTCTACGCGGCCCGCCGCGCGGGTTCCGCCACCCAGGTCGCCCTCAAGACCATCAACCCCGAACTCCTCGACGACGCGGCTCTGCTGTCCCGCTTCGAGCGCGAGGCGGAGGTGCTGGGCATGGTCCCGGGCGCGTACACGGCCCGCGTCCTCGATTCCGGCGTGGACGCCGGACGGCCCTTCCTCGCCATGGAACTCCTCGACGGCCGCCCCCTCGACGCCCACCTGCGCGAACAGGGCCCGATCCGCACACCGCAGGCCCTGCGCGCACTCGCCCTCGCACTGGCGACGGCGCTCGGCGGCATCCACCGTCTGGGCCTCGTCCACCGGGACCTCAAACCGGGCAACATCATGCTGACCAGTGACGGCCCGCGCCTCCTGGACTTCGGCATCGCGGCGATCGTGGACCGCACACGGCTCACCCGCACCGGCGGTTCACCGGGAACGCTGACGTACATGGCCCCGGAGCAGTTCGACGAAGCCCAACCCGGCCCGGCCGCCGACATCTGGGCGTGGGCCTGCTGCGTGGTCGCCGCCGTCCACGGGGACAGCCCGTTCGCCGCGACCAGCATCGGCGCGGTGTACCGCAAGATCACCGAGACCGGCCCGGAACCGACCGCTCTCGCCGCGCTGCGGGCCGTCGACCCCGCCCTGTCCGCAGTGGTCCTGCGGGCCCTGAACACCGAACCGGCGGACCGTCCGGCCGACGGCACCGCACTGCTCACCCTGCTGACCCACGGCCCGGGCAACACCGTGCCCAATCCCAGATCCGTCCACGAAGAGATCACGCAGGGTTGGCAGGCCTTGGCTTGAGGGCCTCTCCGGCAGAGCACGGGCGGAGCCGTAGACGGACTGCCGCTGCGGTGACCGTGCCGTGGAGGACGTAGGCCCTCTTGTCGTAACGGGTGGTGGCCGCGCGGGAGTTCTCGGGCCGGTCGATGGTCCGCTCGACCTCGGTGCGACGCCGGTGGCGCTCGCTGTCGAAGCCGGCAGGTCTGCCGCCCGCGCTGCCTGTGCGGCGGCGGTTGGCCCGCTGGTCCTTCGGCTGGGGGAGCGTGTGCTCGATGACGTGTGATCGGCTCCCGGTGGCGGCGGCCGGGCGCCGGCCGTCAAGCTCTCCTCGCACAGGCCCGCCTGCGGGTGGGGCACACCTGTGCCCAGCTCGCAGCCGGAGTCCCCGGCGTCCCCCAGCCTCGGGCGCTCACTCATCTGTCGGCGGAAACGGTGCTCACTCCGGTGACAGGTGGCTGTCCCATGTGCTGAGTACGGAGGCGAGCAGGCGCCGATGAGTCTCGATCCAGTCGGCCGGCAGGTCGATCGGCACGCGTACGGTCACCATGGAGAGGAGAGCGTCTTCGACGACGACCTCGGGGCAGTCCCGCTCTCCATCCAGGTGGATGTGGACGGAGGGGCCCCGCTGGACGTGCAACCAGGCGATGTCCTCGCCGGCCTCAAGGCGGTCCAGAGCCTCGCCCCACGAGACGAGACGCGACCGCCACAACGCGAGATCCACCCGACCGCTCACGAACGGCGTGTCGACGACGATCTCCGCGGCCAGCCCTCCCGTCACGCCTTCCAGAGGGCCGAGCACCGTGATGCGCACACAGTTGCCCTCGTCGTCACAGAACAGAGCCAGATCCACCTGCTCGGCCATCACCGAGTCACCTCCACGAAGTCGAAGCGATCTTGACGTACATCCGCCCGGTGGGCCAGCGCCATTCCGGCTGTGGGGGAGGTGCGCCGGTTCTGTCCGGCCACGCGGTTGGTGGGCTCGGCGTGTGCGGTGGCACGCGTCGACGGGGTTCTTTCGGTGAAGCCGGCCATGGGCGTGTTCGGTACGAGCGCTGCTCCTCGCCCGGTGGACCATGCCGTCACCGTCGTCCACCGGGCGGAGGGCCCGGCGGCCCGGCGGTTCGCCGAGTACCTGATGGCCATCGGCGACGACAGCGTGGGGAAGACGTCCAGGCCGTGTTTCAGGTGTGCAGGTTCCACTGCGGTTGCTGAGCCGTGATGATCGCGGTGTGGGGATCTCTCGGACAAGCAATGGTCTGCACTGGAGTCGGTGTCGCCTTCGCCGGTCCGGGTGCGGGTGGACAAGGGGTACTCGTCCGCTGCCCACCGCGCCTACCTGAGGAGGCGCGGAATCCGGTGCTCCATCGCCGAGCCGGTCGACCGGGTCCGCAACCGCGAGCGCTGGGGCCGCGTCGGCGGCCGGCCACCGGACTTCGACCGCCAGGATCACAAAGCCCGCCGCGCGGTGGAATGCGGCATCAGCCGTCTCGAGCGGCACCGTGCCGTGGCCACGCGGTACGAGGAGTTGGCCTGCGGTTTCGAGGCGGCAGCCCAGGTCGCGGCGGTGCATTGGTGGGTGTGACCCGCACGTCCGGGGCGCGAGCGCCGGGTTGTCCGCTGGTACGTGGTGCCATCGGTTGGACCGCCGATGCCGACGTGCCGCGCCCGGCCGAGTGCACTGTCACCGGTGCCCTCCCGGCGTGACCTGCGGGGCTTCGTTCGGGAGCGGGTGTCACCGGATCCAGTGACCCCCACTAGGCAATGGGTCACGCACCGCAATAGCGTGATCGCGCTGCGCGTTGTGTCGCGCCATCACAGATCGAGGTCCCATGAGCTTTCAGCAGTTCCTGTCACGGGCCGCTTCCCGGATCGGCTGGTGCGCCACCGCGCTCGGCCTGGTCCTGATCGCGGCGGTGCCGGCCCAGCCTGCCGCCGCCGACACGACACCGGCGCCGCCGCTGGCGCTGGTCTCGGTCGTCAAGGGGTCGAAGACCGTCAACGACTTCCAGCCGGTCTACGCGGAGTGCCGCGATGGGGACTGGGCCATCAGCGGCGGCGCGGAGGCGGTTGCCCCCAGCGTCGGGTACGACGCCGTCGGCCTGGTCGGGAGCTTTCCCGCCGTCCTCCATGGTGAGAAGCAAGCGTGGGGATGGGTTGCCAGCGCCCGCAACTTCGGCGGGAAACCCACCACGGTGACCGTCTGGGCGGTCTGCGCATCCCTGCCCAGGGGTTATGAGGTCGTGCAGGCCCCGCTGGTCCAGGTGCCGAGCGACCAGACGGTCACCGTTTCCTGCCCGGCGGGCAAGACCGCCCTCGGCGGTGGGGCCGAGGTCCAGGGCACCAGAAGCTCTCTCACCAAGAGCTACCCGTCGGGCTTCACCGCCTCCGGACCGACGGCGTGGACGGTGGCCGGCCGTGTCATGTCGAACGGCACGGTCGGTGTCGCGGGGGCCGTGACCTGTGCCGACCCGATCGCCGACAATGAGTGGACGACCTACAAGGTCAGCAAGAACACCCCGTCAGGAGGGTTCCTCACCTGCCTCAACGGTCGGCGGGTCACCAGTGGTGGCGCCGCGGCGAACAGTCAGGAGCCCGTGCTCATCGCGTCCAGGCCCGGCCTGATGAGCGAGGGAGCCGACCGCGACGGCTGGTGGATCCAGGCCGGAAGCAATTGGGAGCCGATCGACGTGGACCTCTACGTGATGTGCAGAGGTCGATAGCGGCAGACCGCGGACACGGCCGGGAGACAGCCGGCCGAACGCGGAAACGGGCCCGGCCGGTCCTGCGCCAGCAATACCGGACGGGCCCTTGCACACTGCCTGCGACGCACCACACCGACCAGTCCTCGTTCTGAGGCCCCAGACCGGCACCACGATCGCCACGGCTCAACAGCCCCAGTGGAACCGGAACCTAAAACACGGCCGAGGGGCGCGGCCGGGATTCGCGCCCCTGAACGCGGCGCCCCTGACCATGGCGCCTGTGAGCGCGGTGCTGGAGAAGCGCCCTGCTGGTTCCTCCCGCCACCCCCGCACCCTCAGCCGAGGAGTGGCGTCAGGATCAGTCTGTAGAAGACGAGGTAGGCCACGAGTGAGAAGGGAAGGGCGGTCAGGAGGGTCAGCGCGCGTTCTCTGTGGGTGCGGGCCATGAGCAGCGGCACGAGGACCAGGACGGCGAGGCAGGCCCATGCCACGGAAAAGTAGTGCAGCACCCACGCGTAGTGGATGGCTTCCGTGCCGAAGACGCCCGCCAGGGCGGCGAGGCCGATGACGCGGTGGCGCGGGTTGTCGCCCCGCCACCGGGAGCCCGCCACCCCGAAGAGGGGGCCGGCGACGAACGCCATGCCGAGCCAGACGAGGGGAGCGAACAGAGAGCCCATGCCGTCGCGCGCGATCTCCGCGTAGGCGTAGTAGCCGACGACGAGGCCGGACTCCGCGATCAGGCCCGCGACGGCCGCCGCGGGCAGGCCGACCCGCCGGGCCAGCAGCGCGCCGGCGGCGAACGCGGCGACGGACCAGACCGCACCGGAGTTGGCGATCTGGTTCCACTCACCCGGAAGCCAACCCTGGAGCAGATTGGTCAGGACGCCGAGGAGGAGTCCTCCGGCGAATGCCGACGCCGTCGCGCAGGCCCAGGCTCTTCCGCTCGTATCGGGCACTGAGGCGATGGCCGGGGACGCGCTCATGGTGGTGCTCACTTCTCTGTCGGGGACTGCGTGCTCACACCTCTCGGTGCACTTGAGAGGATGCGCGGCATGGGCGGCGCGTTCCCTTGTCCGGCGCTGTCCCGCTCCGCCGCGTCGCCCTCTGCGGTCACGTGACGAGCAGGGGATGCCGGTCGCAGTGATGCCGCTCCGGGGCCGCTTGTCGGCCTTCCGCGGAACCACTCTGCCTGTCTGCCGGGTGAACCCCGACGGGACATACCGTCTGCACACCATGTCCGCGAACCCGGCTGCCGGCCGCCACCCGTGAGGAATCGTATCGATGGACGCACGATTCAAGAATTTTCTCAGGGTGAACCTGGACCTTGAGCGAGGGTATGAAAATGCGGGCGAACTGAAGCCCGCGCTGTTCAGCTTCAGTGATGCCTACGTGAGGAAGATCCGCGAGGGGTTCGAGCAGGTGATGTCTGACGATTCCTTCGGGCCGGCCGAATATGAGCGACTGACTGATATTGAGTTCCCTGACAGGGAAAGTCTGCATGTCTACCTTCGAGCCATGTATGACCACCTGTTCAATGGTGCACCGGAACAGCCGATGCCGCCGGGTTGTTAACAGCTCCGCACGCTTTTCCGGAATCGAATGTGCCGCATGAGCGTGGTGTGCCCCCCCGTGGTGCACATTCTTGATCGATGGAAGTTATGAGTGGATAGCGCCTTATTGTGGCTAGTTTCTCGTGATTCGGAGCGAGCGGTCCTTGCAGATCGTCACCCCGCCGCACTGCCGACTCCCCGACCTGGACAGCGGGGCGGTGGTGATCCCGGGTGCCGACCCCCGACTGAACCACAGTGCGTCGCCAGAGCGGTGGCTCAGGCCGACTGGACGATCTGGTCGGCGACGTGCTGCAGCACGTCGTTCCAGGTGTCGATGTCGCTGACCATCAGCTGCACCAGTTCGATCGACCACTTCCAGTCGCAGTTCTTGACGCCGAGCAGCGCACCCAGGACCTCGGGCAGGGCCATGCCGATGTAACGCCGCTTCAGGCCCACCCGGGAGGGGACCTTCACCGACTCCAGGTCGGCGACGGTCAGGTGTCCCTTGCTGACCAGCCACTCCGTGATGAACGCCTGGGTCACCGACTGTCCCGCCTGCTGTGCCGCCGCCGCCACCTGGCCGCGCAGGCCCGCACTGCGCTCGCTCAGGTCGGCCAGCCAGGCGTGGAGTTCGGGCGCGAGCGTGAAAGCGGCATCGTTCGTCCGGCCGGCGCTCTGCTGCTTCTGCCAGGCGCTGACCTTACCCATCCCCTCGTACTGCTCGTCGCCGTTGAAGGCCGAGTCGTCGGGACCACGGAAGTTCGTCAGGTTCGCGATGCGGTTCTCCGCGGAGCCGCTGCTGGTGATCATGCTGGTACGTGTGGAGGCGCTGGTCATCATGTAGATGAGGGCGTTCATGTCGTCGGCCGACTTGGGGTCGAGGTTCATCTGCTTGGCCGTCCTGATGACGTCGTAGTAGTACAGATGCGCACCGGACTTCGAGATCGCGTCCTGTATGTTCTCGCTGAGCAGCACGCTCTCGACGGAGTTCTCCACCACGTCGACCCCGCCCAGCTCGGCCAGCAGCCCCACATGTGCCTCGCCGACGTTGCCCAGCCCGATCTGGTGGGCGACCCCTTCGCTCTTCAGACTGCCGAGCACCTGCCAGGCGGCCGTGAGTAGTTCCTTGTTGACGTCCAGGTTGTGGATGACCAGGGAGTCCAGCCGACCATCGAACAGCTTGGCGACCCCGCGCAACCGGGCGGTCAGCTGCTCGGGCGACTCACCGGCCTTGACGTCGAACTTGTAGAGCAGCTCGTAGCTGTCCCGGGGCTGGCCACGCAGCGCCTCGGCGACATCGTGAATGTTGTTGTAGCTCTCCGCGGTGTCGAAGCGGCGGTACCCCTCGGAGAAAGCCGCTTTCAGCTGCTCCCGGCTCCGACCGTCGACGCCGAACACCGGCCACGGCTTGTCGGCGGTGGACTCCTCGGCGGCGGACTCCTCGGCCGTCATCCGGGCCACCATCGGCTCCGCCTTCTGCGCCGACGGCGCGGCGGCGGTCGGACCGGCGGTGGTCGGGCCGGTGGCGCGCTGGGCGGGCACCGGGCCTGACAGCGCCTGCCGGGCGTTGGCCTCCGCCTCGCGTTCGAAGCGGTCGGACGGGTCCGAGACGCGCAGGCCGGAGCCGTTGTCGGTGCCCGCGACCGGTCCCTGGCGCTGCTGGATGACGTGGGTGAGCTCGTGGGCGAGGGTGTGCCGGTCACCTCCGTCGTCGCCGATCACCACGTGGTTGCCGGAGGTGTAGGCGCGGGCGCCGATCTCGGCGGCGGAGCGCTGGGCTGCGGTGCCGGTGTGCAGGCGCACGTCGGAGAAGTCGGCGCCGAGGCGTCTTTCCATTTCCTGCTGCAACGGTGCGGCCATGGGTTGCCCCGAGCCGCGCAGGACGTCATGGACGGAAGAGCGCTGGACGGCAGGAGTGTCCTGTCGGTGACCGCAGCCGGCGCCGTGTTGATGGCGCGACTCCTCGACCATGCGGGACACCGCCCTGTTCCCGACCGCGCGCTGCAGCGCCAGGAGGGTCAAGGGAGAGTGTGGACCAGGCCCCAGCCCGGCAGACGTCATCGGGAGCCTGCTGACACGCGGCGCGCGCTGTGGCGACTTTGCGTCGGAGGTCGTGGCGTTGTCGTGTGCGCGCATCGGTGGGCCTCTCTAGGCTCTGAGCGGAACACCCCCTTTCCTACCGGGTCCGTCGCGTCGCCCGCCAGGGCGGTTCGGGCAGAGTGCATTGCCCGAACGCGGGCGTGAGTAGTTCCGGTGCAGGAATTCACGGTGAGAAGGATCAAGGTCCGGGCCTGCTGCGCCGGCGCGGGGGTCCTGCTGAGTCGGCACGGCACGGCCCCGGTGGACGACCTGTTCTCCATCAGTCAGGCCGAGAACGAGGCCCACACCGGGATGGGCGAGCGCTACGGGCGGATCATCCAGGAGCTGTTCCGGGACGCCGACTTCTTGTCCGCCACGCTGTGGGCTGACCTCGCCCTCACGGTCCAACTGAACCGGTTGTACGAGGACATCGAGTGCCACTGGTATCGCAAGCACGGGCCCGTCAGCAGTAAGGCTTCCGGCTCAGCGCAGTATGTCGCCGGGCGCGAGCAGGCTGGTGGCCTCGGCGATCGCCTCCGCCGAGGGATGGAAGCAGCGCCGCACGTTCTCCGGCTCCTTGTGCCGCGATTTCGCCATGAGCATCGGCAAGCCGGCCCCAGCCTCCCCGAGATGGGTGAGGCCGGAGTGCCTGTTCGTGCAGGTCCCAGCCGGTCCAGGCCACCCCGGCGACGGCGGTGTGCTGGTCGAGCAGCGCGCGGACCTGCCCGTACGACAGCCGGGCGAGCCCGGTGGCCGGGCAGACGTCGCGCGGCGCGAGGACCTTGCCGGGGCCGGGGCGGCGGTGCGTGACGAAGACTGGGCTGCGGGTGCGGCCGCGCAGCAGCCGGGGCAGAAGGCCCGACAGCAACCCGGCTGCCTGGCCCTCCGAGCGGGGGCTGCGGATCGGCTGCCACAGGTATCCCGCAGCGTCCCAGGCAGACACGGTCACGGCCCGATCCGTGCGCGCAGGCCGTCGTCGACAGCCTCCACGGCGCATACGACCTCGAACTCATCTGTCCGCGACCAGTCGAACAACCGGGTAGAGGGTGCTTGCGACCCCACCCAAGCGCCCGATTCGGCCGCGTCGCCCTGGGGGAGCACCGTATGACCAAAGACGTGATCGCGCTCACCGAGCGTATGCCGGACGCGCTGAGCGTTCTGGCGGGCCTGCTCGCGGGCGGCCCGGATCTTCTGGTCGAGACCGCCGGCGAGGGGGCCGTGGTCCGACTGTGCGACGCGGAGGGGCGGCTGCTCGTATCGATCGAGGTGCCGCTGCTCCTCCAGGTGCCGGGTGAGGCGGCCCGGCTGCTGGGGCCCGGCGCCGAGCTCTGGTGAGGGGCCGGTGTGGTGGACCGAGGCCCGCGCCGTCGCGGGTGTTCCGCAGGCCGAGCAACGCGCGGGGGCCTTCGCGGCCCGTCTGACCATCTCGGTCAGGGGCGGGGTTACGCGTCGAAGGCGTACTCCAGGACGTACGCGTCCGCGTTCAGGACCATTTCGGTGACCTCGATCGGGCGGGCCGCCTCCGTAAAGGCGGTCCGGCGCACGAGGAGGACGGGTGTGCCGGGTGGGAGGCTCAAGCTCGAAGTCTCCTCCGGGAGGGGTGTGCGGGAGCGGATCTCCTCGCGGAAGTGGGCGGGGCGGTGGCCCAGTTCGGTCAGCCGGGCGTAGGTCCCTCCCGGCCCGGTGTCGGGCTGGGTGATGGGGGAGCCCGCGACGAGGGCGGCGGGGAGGTACGACGTCGCCGGCATCACCGGCCTGCCGTCCAGGACGTAGCGCCGCCGCCTGATGTAGGTGCGCCCGCCCTCCGGGAGGCCGAGCAGCCGGGCCGCGTGCTCGGGCGCGGCGCCCTCGTTCACCTCGACCTGGTCCACCACCAGGTCCCGGCCCCCGAGGTCGGCGTCCCAGACCGCGCGTCCCGATCCCCACTGTTGGTGCGCCAGCCGCGGAATCCCGTGCCGCCTCAGCGGCTCGTACGGAGGGTGCTCGGGGGCGCGTACGTCGTCGGCCATCAACGGGTCCTCTTCCTGACGGGCGGCGGTCGACGGGCGGCGGGCGGCGGGTGCCGGGCGGGGCCCGCGGGCACGGGCGCGCCCGGTTCGGGGCAGCAGGACGCCCCACCGTGGTCGGTGGGGCGTCGCGCCGGTGGGCGTGGTCAGGCAGGGGCGAGGGCTCCGGTCCGGACGCCGGTGACGAAGGCCGAGAACGCGGCGGCGGGGATGCTGAGGGCCGGGCCGCTCGGGTTCTTGGAGTCGCGGACGGGGACGGTGCCGTGGGCGGGGGCGAGGTTGGTGGCGACCTCGACGCAGGTGCCGCCGTTTCCGCTGTACGAGGAAGTGAACCAGCGGGGAGACGCGGTCGTCGTCATGAGTGCCCTTTCACTGGGGGTCGTTCGCGGCTACGGGTGCGCCAACTCGCCGGTCTTGACGCCCTTAACGAAGGTGGTGAACGCCTGGGCGGAGAGGGTGAGCACCGGGCCGCTCGGGTTCTTGGAGTCGCGGACGGGGACGGTGCCGGTGGTGGGCACGGCGCGCGGGGCCCACTCCACGCAGGTGCCGCCGGTGTCGCTGTAGGAGGACTTGATCCAGTACGGGTTCGTGGTCTCGGTCGTCACCATGTGCCCTTTCACGACGGGTCGTTCGGGGTTACGGGTGATGCACGTCGCCGGTCTTGACGCCCTGGACGAAGGTGGTGAACGCCTGGGCGGAGAGGGTGAGCACCGGGCCGCTCGGGTTCTTGGAGTCGCGGACGGGGACGGTGCCGGTGGTGGGCACGGCGCGCGGGGCCCACTCGACGCAGGTGCCGCCGGTGCCGCTGTAGGAGGACTTGATCCAGTACGGGGTCTCGGTCATCACGGGAGGTCCCTTCGGAACTGGCCGGTCGATGGCTACGGGTGCAGCTCCCCGTCCCGGACGCCCCGCACGAAGGCCGAAAACGCGACGGCCCGGACGCTGAGGACCGGGCCGTGCGGGTTCTTCGAGTCGCGGACGGGGACGACCCCGTGCGCGGGGGCGAGATTGGTGGCGACCTCGACGCAGGTGCCACCGTTGTTGCTGTACGAGGACGTGAACCAGCGAGGGGACTCGGTCATCGCCATCTGCCTCCACGACGGGCCGCCTCTGCGCGGCTACGGGTGCTGCAACTCCCCGTCCTTGATACCCCGGACGAAGGTCGAGAACGCCTGCGCGGACAGGTTCAGCGCCGGGCCGCTCGGGTTCTTGGAGTCACGGACGGGGACCGCGCCGGTGGCCGAGGCGGCGCGCGGGGCCCACTCGACACAGGAACCGCCGGTGCCGCTGTAGGAGGACTTGACCCAGTACGGGGTGGGGGTTTCGGTCGTCACGAGGTGCCCTTTCGAAGCTGGTGGACCTTCTCCACGGAATCTGTCTGCGACAGAGACACGGCCTGCAGTTGATGGTAGGCCCTCACCAGCGGGAGCACGGAGCTGATTTCGCGGTCCAGATGGCCCTGCGTCTCCGACTCGACGTAGGAGACCACGGACCGGTCCTGCAGGGTCAGCAGGTTCACCAGCCGCTCGTAGGGGCGGCGCTCGCCAATGCTGTACGGGGCGATCTGGAACACGGTGTTCGGCAGGGCGGCGAAGTCGATCAGATGCTGCAACTGCGCGTCCATGACGGCGGGGCCGCCGATCGGCCGACGGATGCAGCTCTCATCCAGCACCGCGATGATCATGGGTGGTACGTCACGCACCAACGCCGCCTGGCGCTTCATGAGAAACGAGACCGCTTCATCTGCTTCCTCCTGCGTGATGGCACCCCGTTCGACCGCTCCGTTCGCCAACGCCTGCGCGTACTCCCGCGTCTGCAGTAGCCCAGGAATCAGGCCCGTCTCGAACAGCCTGATCTCCGCCGCTCTGCCCTCCAGTTCCACGTACTCCGGGAAGCCCTGCAACAGCACGCCGTGCTTGATCCCTCGCCACTCCCGCTCGAACGAATCAGCGGACCCGACGAACCCCATGGCGACGTCAACCGCGATCGAGAACTTGCGAGTTGGAGGCTTGTGGCACAGTTCCACCCCCGAGACGTGACGCCCGGTGTACCCGATCCGGTCCCCGAGGTCGTCCTGCTTCCAGCCCCGTGCCTCGCGCTCCGTGCGCAGACGTGCTCCGAAGGCCGCCAGCGGGCCCGCGTCCGGGTTTAACTCCTTGCGATTGACCAATGTGCTCTCCGTGATCGCAACGTTGAAGACGCTTCGACACTAGGCCACTCTGAGTCGCCCCGGTAGTCAAACGACTACAGAGAGGAGCGATAGGTGTACGGCGTGAACGCGTGCCCGAATCCCCCGGAACCACCGGGCCTCCCCGCCCTCGGCGCCTTCCTGGTGGACACCAGTCGAGGTGACCGCGTGGGGGAGTACCGCGGGGTCGCCGGCCCGTACTGGTCACTCCGCCCGGTGGGCGGCGGTGCGGAGTGGGAGGTCGAGCCCCGGTACGTGCGTCCCGCGCTGCTGATAGAGCAACTCCGGGCCCGGATCTCCTACGTCAACGCCCGCAGCCGGGGGGAGGTCCTGTGAACGCCCCGCAGCACCCCCGCCGCCCCGCGACCCGCGTACGCGTGCGGCTCGCCCTCGCCCTGGGGGCCGCCGAGGTCCGCCTGCGGCTCCGCTTCCCCCGGCTGACGTGGGCGCTCACCCGCCGTCCGGCCGCCGCCTCCACTCCGTACGCCGCACCGTCCCGCCATCGCACCGGCACCGCCCACCGGGCCGTCGGCCGCGCACCGTTGGACGCGGACCGCGAGGCGGTGCCGTACGCGGTCGACGCGGGGGCCCGCCGGTCGCGCGGCGCGGTCTTCCCGAGCGGCGGGGAGCGTTCCGCATGAGGGGCGCGGGTTACGTCGCCGAGGTCACCGCGACGGCCGGGGACAGCGCGGTCCGGCTCGGCCGGGTCGTCCTGCCCAACCGGCGGCTCGTGCTGCGCTGGCTGCGCGGGCAGGCCCTGCGGCTCGCGGACGGGCACGGGTGCGCCCGCCCGCCCGCCGCCCGCGCCTGGCTGCCGGAGGCGGGCGTCCGGCGGGTCGCCTTCCACGGCTCCGACGCCCCGGAACAGCTCCGCGCCTGGGCCGGTGACGACGCGCGCCAGGAAGAGGCGCTGCGCGCCCTGGAGTTCGGCTTCCCCGCCCTGCTCACCGTCCTGGACCCGGCGGTCGGGCTGCGCGTCACCCTCGCCGGGTGGCCGCCCGTACGGCCGGAGGCGGCCGGGGCGTCCGCGGCCGGGGTCGGCGCCGTCGTGCCCGGCGGGGGCGGCCGGTCATCCCGTACGGCATCCGACCGGACCCGCGTGATGGAGGGGGAGCAGACGTGTTGCAGTGCACCGCCGTGATCGGCGTCCCCCTCCGCGAGACGCTGCGGGCGCTCCTCTCCATGGAGGGCGGGCCCGCCCACCCGCTCGACGCGCTGCCCGAGGACGACTTCCTCCTGTGCGAACTGGGCGAGCACGGGGAGCAGGCCGAGCACGCCGCCCATCTGTGGGTGGCCGACACCCCGGACGCACGGGACCTGTGGGTGTGCTGGCACGGGACCGGGGCGCACCGCATCCACCGGTTCGCCATCCTGCCGCTGTGCCCCGCGCGCCTGCGGCACCTGGCCACGCAGACGGTGTCGACGTGCGCGTTCTTCGACCGTCATCCCGGCGCGCACTCCTGGGACGTGACCGATCCGCTCGGCGAGCTGCTCACCGAGCACGTGCGCGGTGAACTCCAGCGGTCCGACGCCGACGACGACCCCGCCGACGACGACCCCGACGAGCTCTGACCCCCTGCCCCCACCCGAACCCGAAGGGCCCCCCGTACCGCCATGAACTCCTGCACCTCGGTGGCCCTGCTGCCGCCCCCCGCGCACGTGGTCCGGTTCGCCGCCCCCGGACCGCCTCCCCAGGCCGGACACGTGCTGTGCGAACTGGCCGAGGGCCACGACGGCGACCACGCGGCCGTGTTGTGGGACGACGACGCGAACCGGGGCGCGGTGTGGGCCCGTTGGAGCGAGGCCGGGGCGCGGCTCATGGGGATGCCCTGGTGCGGCGCGTCGGACGGCCGGGGGGAGGACGCGTGCGGGCTGTTCGCCGGCCACCCCTCCGCCCACGACTGGGACGTCGTGGACCCCACGCTCGCGGCGATCGACGCGATGCTCGCGCGGCAGCCGCGCCGGTTCCCCGGACGGGCGGAGGGGGAGGCGTGACCCCCGTACGGTCAGCGCTGGTTCGCGGTGCTCGGCGCGGGTCGGTACGTCGTCACCGACCGTCCCTCCACCCGGAGCAGGCGGGAGAGCAGCGCCGTCGCCACGGCGAGCACGGGCAGCACGAACAGGGCGACGCGGACACTGCTGTGCGTGGCGAGGAAGCCGATGAGGGGCGGGCCCGCGAGGAAGGCGAAGTAGCCGGCCGTCGAGACCGTGGCCACGGCCGTGCCGGGGGAGCCGGTGTGGAGCCGGCTGGCCGCGCTGACGACCAGGGGGAAGGAGGCGGCGATCCCGAGGCCGACCAGCGTGAAGAAGACCACCGCCACGACCGGCCGCCCCGTCGCCAGCACCACCGCGGAGCCCGTGGCGGTCAGCAGCGCGCCGAGCCGGACGACCCGTACCGGTCCGAAGCGGTTGGCCGCCCGGTCGCCGCCGAGCCGCCCCACCGTCATGGCCAGGGCGAACGCCACGTACCCCGCGCCCGCGAGGCCGGGGCCCGCGTGCAGGGAATCGGCCAGATACACGCTGGCCCAGTCGGTCACCACGCCCTCGATGAGCAGCACGCACAGGCCCAGGGCGCTGAGCAGGAGCAGCCGGGGGGTGAAGCGGGAGAAGCGGGGGACGGCGGGGGCCGCCGCGTCCCGGTCGGCGTCGGACGCGGGCGGCGCCGGGGCGCGGTGCTCGGCCGCCCGCTCCCGCGCGTGCTGGTGCGTGGCGGGACGCAGCGCCGCCGCCGCGACCGCGGCCGCCAGCAGGGTGGCGGCCGCGGTCGCGGCGAACTGGGCGCTCGGGGTCACGCCCCCCGCCGCGGCGAGCGTGCCGAACAGCGCGCCCGCCAACGCGCCCGCGCTGAACAGGGCGTGGAAGGAGGAGATGCGGGTCCGGCCACTGCTCCGCTCCAGGTCCACCGCGTGCGCGTTCATCGCCACGTCCAGCGCGCCGACCGAGGCCCCGAGCACGGCCAGGCTCACCAGCAGCGCGGGCAGGGACCCGGCCAGCCCCAGCAGGGCGATGGCCCCCGTGTACACCAGCAGCGAGACCCGTGCCACCGCCCGGCTGCCGAAGCGGTTCACCAGCGCCCCGGCCGTGGGCATCGCGGGCACGGACCCCAGGGCGACGCCCAGCAGCGCGAGCCCGAGCTGCCCGTCGGTCAGGTGCAGCTCCTCCTTGACCTGCGGGATGCGGGGGGCCCAGCTCGCCAGGACGAGACCGTTGAGGAAGAACACGGTGTAGAGCGCGAACGCCCCGCCGCGCCCCTCGCCCCCGCGCCCGTTCTTCGGCGCGCTCACCGGGGAGCGGGGCAGAGGGGGAGCCGTACGGCGGCCCCGTCCGGCACCAGGTCCCGCGCGGTCGTCGCCGGGTGGGCGGGGGCGCAGGTGAAGACCTCCGCGTACGCGACCCCCGCCTGCTCCCCCCGGAACGCCGCCTGCTGCTTCGTCAGGTCCACGAAATCGGCTCCCTTGCGTCGTCGTCGCGCGTTGTTCTGACTGAGGTGCTCGGCCAGCATGGCCTCCTTGGTCCCCATGGTGTCCGAGACGTCCACCCACACGTCCGGATTTCCGCCACCCGTCCCCAGCAAGGTGTCCATGTGGAACAGGGGTGCTACCCGCTCGGTGGCCGGATGCGCGGTGACGAGCGAGGGTTCGCGGGCCAGCAGGCGGGCGACGGAGGCGAGTTGGGCGACCATGCGGTGATCGGGGTGGTAGTCGCCCGGATGGTGGGCGAAGATCACGTCCGGGCGGCTGCGGCGCACCAGGTCCACGGCCAGGCGGCGGGTCGCGGCGGTGTCCAGGAGGAACCCGTCCGGCTCGCCCGCCCAGAGCAGTTCCGCGCCGAGCACGCCGACCGCCCGCCGCGCCTCCTCCTTCCGGGTCGCCGCGGTCTCCTCGGGGGAGAGGGTGCGCGAGCCCAGCTCCCCGTTGGTGAGGATCGCGACGGTGACGTGCGCGCCCTGGCGGACGTAGTGGGCCAGCGTGCCCGCGCAGAAGATCTCCACGTCGTCGGGGTGGGCCCCCATGGCCAGTACGCGCACGGTCGCACCTTCTCCTTCGTTCTCGGTCACGTTCGCCGGGTGGGTTTCGTTCTCGGTCGCGTTCGCCGGGTCGGCTTCGTCTTCGGTCGCGTTCGCCGGGTGGGCTTCGTCTTCGGTCACGTCCGCCGGGCCGGGCGGGGTCGCCCGGCCGGTCGCGGTCGGGGCCGCGGGGGTCTCCGGGTCCGTCACCGGAGCTGGGCGGCGTCGGACAGGGCGGTGGCGAAGCCGAGGACGTTGCTGTCGGTGAGGAAGTGCCGCAGCACCCGCTCCCGACCGGCCCGGCCCAGCTCGTCGGCGTAGCGCGGGTCGGCGAGCAGGCGGCCCACCGCCGCGCCGAACCCGGACAGGTCGCGGGCGTCGGACAGCAGGAGCCCGGTCGCGCCGTGCTCGACCTGCTGCCGGATGCCGCCCACCGGCGCGGCGACGACGGGCCGGCCCTTCCACGCGGCCTCGGAGACGGTCAGGCCGAACCCCTCGGCCAGGCTCTTCTGGACCAGCACGGTCGAGCGCCGCTGGATGGCGTTGATGGTGAGCGCGTGCTCGGTGGGGTTGTCCGTGGGCACCTGCACGAGGTGCACCCGCTCGCGCCCCCGCCCCAGCGCCGCCCGCGCCGCCCGGCACTCCTCGAAGACCTGCTGCGCCTGCCGGTCGCCCGCGGTGTTCGGCCCGACCAGCAGCAGGTGCGCGCCGAACGCGGGGTCGACGTGCTCGGCGAAGCCCTGGATCACCCCCGGAATGTCCTTCACCCGGTCCCACCGGCTGACCTGGGTGACCAGCGGCGCCTTTGCGGGCGCCGGGCCGCCGTCGCGGACGATCAGCACGGGGTGGCGCAGCAGGAGGCCGTCGAAGGCGTGGCTGCCGCAGGGCGCCGCCGCCGACGAGGGGCCCTCGATGATCCCGGCGGCCGCCAGCAGCCGGGACGGGTCGATGCCGGGGTGCAGGGAGAGGTTCTTCGGCGACAGCGGGTCGATCGACGGAGGGTTGACGTGGTCGCCCGCCCCGGCGAGCCCGGCGGGCAGGACGCCGGGGTAGGAGGCGATGTGCCGGTCGGCGGAGGCGAGGTAGCGGGTGAGGAAGTCCCAGGCGGGGGCGGCCCGTTCGGGGTCCAGCGCCGCGCCGATGTGCGCCCGCCACACGACGGTGCAGCCGGCCTCGCGCAGGTGCGGGGCGAGGCCCGCGGTCTGGTGGTCGTGCAGGACGACGACGGCGTGCCGGCCCACGGAGGCGGCGAGCCGGGCCGCGTACGCCTTGCACACCCGCTCGTAGAGCCGGCGGCCGCGTTCGAGCTCCGCCGCGGTCCCGGCGTCGGGGGCGGGCGGGGTCACGCCGCACAGGCGGTAGTACAGCGCCTTGGTGAACTGCCGGAACTCGGGCGGCGCGTCCAGGGTGGTCCAGCGGGTCTGGACGCCCTCCGCGGCGAGGTAGGGCAGATTGCTCCGCAGCAGCTCCGCGACGCCCCCGCGCACCGGGTTGTCGCTAACATGCCAAACCGTACGCCCGTCGAGCCGGTCGGCCGCCGTCCGTAACGCCGACCGCACCTCCACCACCCGCTCCGCCCCCACGACGGGTTCGAGCCAGGACAGGCTGGCGGGCGCCAACGGCACCTCGTGGGCCGCCTCGGCCGCCGTGGGGCCGTGGGTCCTGGGCGGCGGCGGGGAATTCCTCCCCCGCAACCGCGTGGCCCTTTCGTGCGAGGCCGTATTCGTCGGGGCGGAGAGTTTATGCAGAAGCCTGTTTCCGTGGCGCAGTCGTGTCACTCCGTACACCTTCCCGGACCTGGGGAAACTTGCGAACCGCCTTGATCCTTGCATGGGCTCGTGGCCTTGCCACGGTTTCCGGCCATCGACAAGTCCCCTGCCCAGAGCCGTACATGAGGGCGGAGGCGGCGCGGGCTGCCGTGCCCGGCTGTCGGCGGCGCGGACGCCGCCGCCCCGCCCCCACCGGGCCTTTTCCCGAAAGGGGAAACAGTGCTTTGCGCCGACGAAACGCCTGCGCACACGGAATTAACCGCGGAGTCCCCGTGCGGATGACCTTCCTTCACAAGCGGGTTTCCTGCCGTTACGCGCCCGTCATTTCCTCGTCGTGCGTTCTGTCGTGTTCGAGACGTTCCACCGCCGGGCGCCCGCGTTCCTCCGGGCGGGTGACCTTGCCCCGCCGCCCGCCGTGTCTGCGCCCGCTCCCGCGCGGGGGCGCTTTCAGTGGACGGAAGGAATCGGTGTGATCAACTGCAAATGCCACCAGATACGCACTATCCGGTCCATTCCGGTACGGGGTGGGCCGGGCCGGCCCCGGAGGTACCAGCCATGTCCCACGTCGGCGTCCCGCGCGGGACGGTACGAAAGCGGCGCCGCCCGCTCGCGCTCCTCGCGGCCGGAGCGCTCGCCGTCCCGGCCCTGGCCGGGTGCGGCTCCGGCGGCGAGGAGACCGTCCGGGCGGCCCCCCAGGACATCGCGCCCGCCGCCCGCGACGCGGTGGCCGACGGGTCCAGCGCCACCTGGGCCGTCGACGCGATGCCCACCACCCTCAACGCCTTCCAGGCGGACGCCGACAGCGCCACCCACCGGATCGCCGGAGCCCTGCTGCCGCACCTCTTCCCGATGGACGCCACCGGGCAGCCGAAGCTCAACCCGGACTACCTGGAATCCGCGAAGATCATCGAGCGCGAGCCCCAGCAGGTCGTGCTCTACAAACTCAACCAGCAGGCGGTCTGGAACGACGGCCGGGAGATCGGGGCCCCCGACTTCGTCGCCCAGTGGCGCGCGCTCAGCGGCAAGGACTCCGCGTTCTGGACCGCCCGCAACGCCGGATACGAGCGGATCGAGAAGATCGAACGCGGCTCCGACGACCTCCAGGTGCGGGTCACCTTCGCCAAGCCGTACGCGGACTGGCGCGCGCTCTTCTCGCCGCTCTACCCGAAGGAGGTCACCGGCTCGCCGGACGCCTTCAACGACGGCGCGCGCACCACGCTGAAGAACACCGCCGGGCCCTTCGTCCTCCGCCGGGTCGACAAGAGCCGGGGCACCGTCACCCTGGCCCGCAGCCCGCGCTGGTGGGGCGACAAGGCCAAGCTGGACACCCTCGTCTTCCGGGCCGTCCCCGCCGAGGACCGCGCCGAAGCGCTCATCGAGGGCGCCGTGGACATCGCCGACGTCGACGCCGCCACCGCCGACCGCATCGCCCTCGCCACCCGCGACCGGGGCGGCAACGGGCAGCCCCTCAACCACGGTCCCGGCTCCGAGGCCAACCCCGCCGCCGCCCTGCGCTCCTGGGCGCTGGCCCACGGCTCCGACGAGGCCCAGGCGCAGGCGGCCCGAGCCGCCCGCGAGCAGACCCGCCAGGCCGCCGCCGCGTACGCGGCGGAGCAGAAGGCCCTGCGCGACTACACCGTCCGCAAGTCCCTGGAGCCCGCCTACACCCAGCTCGCCCTGAACGGCGAGTCCGGCCCGCTCGCGGACGACCGGGTCCGCCGGGCCGTGGCCCGCGCCCTGGACCGCGAGGAGCTGGCCGAAGCGGTCCTGGGGCCGCTCGGACTCCCGGCGGAACCGCTCGGCAGCCACCTCGCCCTCGCCGGGCAGCCCGGCTACCGGGACGGCAGCGGGGCGCTCGGCGAGCAGAACACCAAGGAGGCCCGAGCCCTGCTGGCCGACGCCGGCTGGACGCGGGACGGGGCCGCCGAGAAGCCCGAGGACAGCGAGGCGGGCAGCGAGGCCGACGAGAAGGAGGCCCGCACGGCACGGGAGGACGCGGAGAAGAAGGACGCCGGCGAGGAGGACGTACGGAAGGAGGACGCCGAGAAGGCCGGGGCGCGGGAGGCCGAGGACAGCGCCGCCTCCCGCGAGGAGGGGCTCTACATCGTCGGGGAGGACGGCAAGCCCGGCGCGGGCGACCGGGAGGACCGCGAGCCCGGCGCCAAGGCCGACCGGGAGGACCGCAAGCCCGGCGAGGGCGCCCCCGACGACGCCTCCGCCTGGTCGGCCACCGCCCAGCGCGCCGCGCTGCTGCGCCAGGCCCGCGCGCTCGACGAGGACGGGGCCGCCGCAGCCCGGGACCGGGCGCCCGGCGGAGCCGCCGGCGCGTACGCCCCCGTGGGCACCCGCGCCCCGGCCCCCGCGCCCGGCGCGGCCAAGGGGCAGCTCGGCAAGGACGGCAAGGCGCTGACCCTGCGGTTCGTGCTCCCCTCCGGGCCCGGCTCGCAGACGCTGCGCGGCGTCGGCGAGAAGATCGCGCGGATGCTGGAGAAGATCGGGATCGGCACCGAGATCACCAAGGTCCCCGACGAGAGCTACTTCAAGGACCACATCGCCTCCGGCCAGTACGACCTCGCGCTCTACTCCTGGCCCGCCACCGCCTTCCCCGCCACCGACGGCCGCCCGATCTACGCCAAGCCCGAGCCCGCCACCGACGGGTCGCTCCTCGTCGAGCAGAACTACACCCGCGTCGGCACCGACCACATCGACCAGCTCTTCGACCGGGCCGCCGCCGAACTGGACGAGGAGGAGGCGCGGGAGCTGGTGAAGCAGGCGGACGCCCGGATCTGGGCCGCCGCCGGATCGATCCCGCTCTTCCAGCGCCCGCAGCTCGTCGCGGTGGACAAGAAGCTCGCCAACGTCGGCGCGTTCGGCTTCGCCGCACCCCGCTACGAGGACATCGGCTTCCGGGACCGGCGCTCCGCCGGCGCCCCCGCGGAGCGCGCGAAGTAGCCTCCCCGCCCCGCCCGCCAACCTCAGATGCACCTCAAAACCCTTGCCCGCCGGTCCCCCCGGCGGGCAAGGTGGTACCGGCCCAGACCCGTGCCCTCCCACGCTCCGCCGCACCTCACCCCCCCCACCGCTCCACCCGCGACCGGCCCCCCGGCCGTACTCCCGCCGCCGCGCCCCGCGCTGCGGCCGCCCGCGCCGACGCCCCTCCCGAAGGCCGCCTCCCGGCCCGGCGGAAGCGGGGGCGAGGGCCTTGACAGGGCCTGAATATCGCCTGAATCACAGGGGAAGACCGCCTCGGCGCTTCCGTCCGGGAAGCCCGCTCCGCGCGGGGCCCGTACCATGGGACGAGCCGTGGCGTGCCGCCCGGCGGGCGTACGAGGACTCGAAGACCGCCTGAGACGCCTGATCCCACGATCCGAGAGAAGCTCAAGCCACCCATGCCCACGCGCCACGACATCCGTAACGTAGCCATCGTCGCCCACGTCGACCACGGCAAGACCACGCTGGTCGACGCCATGCTCAAGCAGGCCGGAGCGTTCGCCGCCCACGCCGCCGAGCACCTCGACGATCGCATGATGGACTCGAACGACCTGGAGCGTGAGAAGGGCATCACGATCCTCGCCAAGAACACGGCGGTGAAGTACCACCCCAAGGACGGCGGGGACCCGATCACGATCAACATCATCGACACCCCCGGCCACGCCGACTTCGGCGGCGAGGTCGAGCGCGGTCTGTCGATGGTGGACGCGGTCGTCCTGCTCGTCGACGCCTCCGAGGGCCCGCTGCCCCAGACCCGCTTCGTGCTGCGCAAGGCGCTGGCCGCGAAGATGCCGGTCATCCTGTGCATCAACAAGACGGACCGCCCGGACTCCCGGATCGCCGAGGTCGTCGACGAGACGTACGACCTCTTCCTGGACCTGGACGCCGACGAGGACCAGATCGAGTTCCCGATCGTCTACGCCTGCGCCCGTGACGGCGTCGCCTCGCTGACCAAGCCCGAGGACGGCACCGTCCCGCCGGACAGCGAGAACCTGGAGCCGTTCTTCTCCACGATCCTCTCGCACGTCCCCGCCCCGGAGTACGACGAGGACGCCCCCCTCCAGGCCCACGTCACCAACCTGGACGCGGACAACTTCCTCGGCCGCATCGCGCTCTGCCGCGTCGAGCAGGGCGAGCTGCGCAAGGGCCAGACCGTCACCTGGATCAAGCGCGACGGCACCATGTCCAACGTCCGCATCACCGAGCTGATGATGACCGAGGCGCTCACCCGCAAGCCCGCCGAGAAGGCCGGTCCGGGCGACATCTGCGCGGTCGCCGGATTCCCGGACATCATGATCGGCGAGACCCTGGCCGACCCCGAGAACCCGATCGCGCTCCCGCTGATCACGGTCGACGAGCCCGCCATCTCCATGACCATCGGCACCAACACCTCGCCGCTCGTCGGCAAGGGCGGCAAGGGCCACAAGGTCACCGCCCGCCAGGTCAAGGACCGCCTCGACCGCGAGCTGATCGGCAACGTCTCGCTCCGCGTCCTGGACACCGAGCGCCCCGACGCCTGGGAGGTCCAGGGCCGCGGCGAGCTGGCGCTCGCCATCCTCGTCGAGCAGATGCGCCGCGAGGGCTTCGAGCTGACGGTCGGCAAGCCCGAGGTCGTCACCAAGCAGATCGACGGCAAGACCCACGAGCCGATCGAGCGCATGACGATCGACTGCCCCGAGGAGCACCTCGGCGCCATCACCCAGCTCATGGCGACCCGCAAGGGCCGCATGGAGACCATGACGAACCACGGCTCGGGCTGGGTCCGCATGGAGTGGATCGTCCCCTCCCGCGGCCTCATCGGCTTCCGTACGGAGTTCCTCACCCAGACCCGCGGCACCGGCATCGCGCACTCGATCTTCGAGGGCCACGAGCCGTGGTTCGGCGAGCTGCGCACCCGCCACAACGGCTCGCTGGTGGCCGACCGTTCGGGCTCGGTGACGCCGTTCGCGATGGTCAACCTCCAGGAGCGCGGCGTCATCTTCACCGAGGCCGGCACCGAGGTCTACGAGGGCATGATCGTCGGCGAGAACTCCCGCGCCGACGACATGGACGTGAACATCACCAAGGAGAAGAAGCTCACCAACATGCGCGCGGCCTCCGCGGACACCACGGAGAACGTGGTCCCGGCCCGCAAGCTCTCGCTGGAGCAGTCCCTGGAGTTCTGCCGCGAGGACGAGTGCATCGAGGTGACCCCGGAGACCGTGCGCATCCGCAAGGTCGTCCTGGACCAGAAGGAGCGCGGCCGCGCCGCCTCCCGCGCCAAGCACGGCTAGCGGCGCCGTTCCGGGCCGTCCCGGAGCCCGCTGAGGGCTCCGGGACGGCCCGGAACCGTACGCTCCGCATGTGTCGGCCGCACGGCCGGTGAGCACCCGGCCGACGGATCGTCAGGCCGGGCACGGACACGAGGCCCGGCCCCCCGCGAGGACTGCGGGGGGCCGGGCCTTCGTCAATCGCTTTTTCTGACCGCGGTGTCCGGATATCGGAGGTCGCTCTCCGGAACATGCGGTAACCGTCCGTTTCGGGCGTGTCTGTCTGGGATCAGTTTGTCCGGGTTTCGGGCACAGGGTGGGGGTCGATGTTGTCAAACCGAGACCCTTTAAGTGTGGTTTACAGCCCGGCTGTACCCAATAGTTGGCTCCATTGAGCTCGGGTCAATGGGTCACGCACTGTGGGGAGTGCCGACTCACGAGCACACTCGGGGCACTGAACGATCACCGTCAGGGGTGTCGGTGAATCTCTCCAGTGCCCCTCTTGTAGTCAAAAGTGGACTCATGAGGAGGAAACCCATGCGCGGTGCCAAGAGCGCCAAGTGGGTCGCGGGAGCGGCAATCATCGCCCTGTCCGCGACCGCCTGCGGCGGCGGCAGCAGTGACGGCGGCAAGAAGAACACGTCGGGCCAGCCCGCCGGCTACGTCTCGATCGACGTCGGCGAGCCCCAGAAGCCGCTGATGCCGGCCGACACGAACGAGACCAACGGCTCCTACGTCATCCAGTCGCTGTTCACCCAGCTCCTGGACTTCGACGACAAGGGCGAGATCGTTCTCACGAACGCCGAGTCCGTCGAGACCGTGGACTCCAAGACGTGGACCGTCAAGCTCAAGAAGGGCTGGAAGTTCCACAACGGCGAGGCGGTCACCGCGCAGTCCTACATCGACGCGTGGAACTGGTACGCCAACGTCAAGAACAAGCAGCAGAACGCCTTCTGGTTCTCGGACATCAAGGGCTACGCGGACGTCCACCCCGAGAAGGGCGACCCGAAGGCCGACAAGATGTCCGGTCTGAAGGCCGTGGACGAGACCACGTTCACGATCGAGCTGGCGGAGAAGGTCCCCTACTTCAACTACAAGCTCGGCTACGCGACGTTCGCCCCGCTGCCCAAGGTCTTCTACGACGACCCGGCGGCCTTCGGCCAGAAGCCGGTCGGCAACGGCCCGTACACGTTCGAGAAGTGGACCCACAAGAAGCTCATCCAGGTCAAGGCCTGGGACGGCTACCAGGGCCCGAACAAGGCTGCCAACAAGGGCATCCAGTTCAAGAACTACTCGACCGTCGAGGCCGCGTACACCGACCTCGTCTCCGGCAACCTGGACATGATCCGCCAGGTCGGCCCGCGCGACCTGCCGAAGTTCAAGGCGGACCTCGGCGACGGCGCCATCGAGCAGCCGTACGCCGCGATCCAGACGCTGACCCCGGCGTTCTACTCGAAGACGTTCAAGGGCATCGACCCCAAGGTCCTCCAGGGCCTGTCCATGGCGATCGACCGTGAGACCATCACGAAGACCGTCCTGAACGGCACCCGCATCCCGGCGACGAGCTTCACGCCCCCGCAGGTCAAGGGCAACCAGACCCTCGACACGGACGTGCTGAAGTACAACCCCGCCAAGGCCAAGGAACTGATCAAGGCCGGCGGCGGCGTCCCGGAGAACAAGTTCACCATCCAGTACAACGCCGACGGCGGGCACAAGGAGTGGGTGACCGCGGTCTGCGAGTCCATCCGCAACGCCACCGGGGTCGACTGCGTGGGCGACGCGAAGCCGGACTTCCCGACCGACCTCGAAGCGCGTGACAACAACGAGGTCAAGGGCTTCTACCGCGGCGGCTGGGTGGCCGACTACCCGGTCAACGTGAACTTCATCAAGGAGCTCTACCACACCAGCGCGGAGTCGAACAACGGTCGCTTCAGCGACAAGGAGATCGACGCACTGATGGCGAAGGGTGACAAGGCCGACTCGCTCGAGGCCTCCGTCGCCGCCTACCAGGAGGTCGAGAAGAAGCTGGTCGACAAGATGCCGGCCATTCCGCTCTGGTACTACGCCATCAACGGCGGCCACGGCAAGAACGTCGACAACGTCAAGGTCGACTTCCACGGTGACTTCGAACTGACCGGCGTCACCACCAAGTAACACGCCTGCGGGTCATTTCCCCACCTGGCCGTCATCCGCCCGCGCTGCCCTCAGCGCGGCCGGAGGCGGGGGGGGGGGGGGGGGGGGGGGGGGGCGGTCTCCCCCCCCCCCCCCCCCCCCCCCCCCCCCCCGCCGCAGTTATCCCCACACGGAGGCACCCATGGGGCGCTATGTCGCACGACGACTGCTCCAGATGATCCCGGTCTTCATCGGGTCGACCCTGCTGGTCTTCCTCATGATGTACGCACTGCCCGGCGACCCCGTCAGAGCCCTGGCCGGCGAACAGCACGTGGACGCGACGCAGATCGCGGCCCTGAAGGCGGAGTACGGGCTGGACCAGCCCATCTGGCAGCAGTATCTGAACTACCTGGGCAACCTGTTCCAGGGGGACCTCGGCACGCAGATCGGAACGCAGCGTCCGGTAGCCGAAGTCATCGCCGACGCCTACCCGATCACCGTCAGACTGGCGATCTTCGCCTTCGTCTTCACGGTCGTCGCCGGGATCTCGCTCGGCATCATCGCGGGCCTCAAGGCCGAATCCCTCCGGGACCGCGGCCTGCTCGGCCTCACGCTGGTGCTGATCTCCATGCCCTCCTTCGTGCTGGGCTTCCTCGTTCAGTACTTCTTCGCGTTCCAGCTCGGCATCGCCAAGCCCAACGTCAGCATCGAGCCGACCAACGGCGAGCTGATCATGCCGGCCGTCGTGCTGGCGTCCCTCTCGCTCGCCTACGTCGCCCGCCTGACGCGCACCTCGGTGGCCGAGAACATGCGCGCCGACTACATGCGCACGGCCGTCGCCAAGGGCCTGCCGCGCCGCCGCGTCATCGGCGTCCACCTGATGCGCAACTCGCTCATCCCGGTCGTCACCTTCCTCGGCACCGACATCGGCTCGCTCATGGGCGGCGCGATCGTCACCGAGGGCATCTTCAACATCAAGGGCATCGGATCGCTGGTCTTCGAGGCTCTCAGCAAGCGGGAGGGCGCCACGGTCGTCGGCGTCGTCACCCTGCTCGTCGTCGTCTATCTCGTCGCCAGCCTGCTCGTCGACCTGCTCTACGCGGTCCTGGACCCGAGGATTCGGTATGCCTGACTCCACCGCACTCAAGAGCGCCGCCGCGCCGGACGCCGTGGAGGCGCCCGCCGCGCCGGACGCCGGCCCCGCCCCCGGCAAGCCGCGCAGCCTCTGGTCCGACGCCTGGCACGACCTGCGCCGGAACCCGCTGTTCCTCATCTCCATGGCGATGATCCTGCTGCTCGCCGTGATGGCGATCTTCCCGAGCCTGTTCACCAGCGCCTCGCCGCGCGACGCCGACCTGGCCAAGCACTACCTCCAGCACCCGAACTGGAGCCACTTCTTCGCCCCCGACTGGCTCGGGTACGACGGACAGGGCCGTTCGATCTACGCGCGTGTCGTCTACGGCGCCCGCGCCTCGATCACCGTCGGCGTCGTGGTGACCCTCGCGGTCACCATCGCCGGCCTGGTGATCGGGATGCTCGCCGGATACTTCGGCGGCTGGATCGACACGCTCCTGTCCCGCGTCACCGACGTCTTCTTCGGCGTCCCCTTCATCGTCGGCGCCATGGTCATCCTGACCACCTTCGAGGAGCGCTCCGTCGGCGTCGTGATCCTGTCGATGGCCTTCCTCGGCTGGACCTCGATCGCCCGTGTCGCCCGCGGCTCGGTCATCACGATC
This sequence comes from Streptomyces sp. NPDC041970, assembly GCF_055588985.1. NCBI lineage: Bacteria > Bacillati > Actinomycetota > Actinomycetes > Kitasatosporales > Streptomycetaceae > Streptomyces > Streptomyces sp. NPDC041970. The sequence continues at coordinate 50,854 of NZ_JBVJCD010000029.1, read as the reverse complement.
AAGCAGGCCGACTACGTGGTCGCGGCCAAGGCGCTCGGCGCCTCCACCACCCGGATCCTGACGCGGCACATCCTGCCGAACGCCATCGCCCCGGTGATCGTGGTCGCCACCATCGCGCTCGGCGGCTACATCGCGGCCGAGGCCACCCTGTCGTTCCTCGGCATCGGCCTCGCCGAGCCCACGGTCTCGTGGGGCATCGACGTGTCCGCCGCGAAGGACCAGCTCCGCAACGCGCCGTACGTCCTGATCATCCCCTCGGTGATGGTCTCGGTGACGGTGCTGTCCTTCCTGATGTTCGGCGATGCGGTCCGCAACGCCCTCGACCCCAAGATGCGCTGAGGGAGGCGTTCGTGACCACCATCGACAAGACGGCTCACGTCCCCGCACCGCGGGAGTCCGTGAGTGGCGACGGTCCACTGCTCGACGTCCGCGACCTGCACGTGGAGTTCCACACCCGCGACGGCATCGCCAAGGCGGTCAACGGTGTGAACTACACCGTCAGCGCCGGCGAGACGCTCGCGGTGCTCGGCGAGTCCGGCTCCGGCAAGTCCGTGACGGCCCAGACCATCATGGGCATCCTGGACATGCCGCCGGGGAAGATCACCGGCGGTGAGATCCTCTTCCGCGGCCAGGACATGCTGAAGATGTCCAACGAGGAGCGCCGGAAGATCCGCGGCCGGAAGATCGCGATGATCTTCCAGGACGCGCTCTCCTCGCTGAACCCCGTCCTCACGGTCGGCTACCAGCTCGGCGAGATGTTCCGCGTGCACCAGGGCCTGTCCCGCAAGGAGGCCAAGGCCAGGGCCATCGAGCTGATGGACCAGGTCAAGATCCCGGCGGCGGCGGCGCGCGTCTCGGACTACCCGCACCAGTTCTCCGGCGGTATGCGCCAGCGCATCATGATCGCCATGGCGCTGGCCCTGGAGCCGGACCTGATCATCGCGGACGAGCCGACCACCGCGCTCGACGTGACCGTGCAGGCGCAGGTCATGGACCTGCTGGCCGAGCTCCAGCGCGAGTACAACATGGGCCTGATCCTCATCACCCACGACCTCGGCGTGGTCGCCGACGTCGCGGACAAGATCGCCGTGATGTACGCGGGCCGGATCGTGGAGACGGCCCCGGTCGGCGAGCTGTACAGCCGCCCGGCCCACCCGTACACCCGCGGTCTGCTGGACTCGATCCCGCGCCTGGACCAGAAGGGCCAGGAGCTCTACGCGATCAAGGGCCTGCCCCCCAACCTCACGCGCATCCCGGCCGGTTGCGCCTTCAGCCCGCGCTGCCCCCAGGCGCGGGACATCTGCCGTACGGACGTCCCGCCGCTGGCCGCGGTGACGGAGCGGGACGGTCTCGAGCTGGTCGGCCGCGGCAGCGCGTGCCACTTCTGGAAGGAGACGATCCATGGCTGAGCTCAAGAAGGAGCCCCTGGACGCCACCCCGAACGTCTCCGACGTCGAGACCGTGGACGCCGCGTCCGAGGCGGAGGCCGTAGCCGCCCTGGACGCGCCGGTGAGCCAGGGCGAGCCGATCCTCCAGGTGCGCAACCTGGTCAAGCACTTCCCGCTGACCCAGGGCATCCTCTTCAAGAAGCAGGTCGGCGCGGTCAAGGCCGTCGACGGGGTCTCCTTCGACCTGTACGCCGGTGAGACGCTGGGCATCGTGGGGGAGTCCGGCTGCGGCAAGTCCACGGTCGCCAAGCTCCTGATGACGCTGGAGCGGGCCACCGCCGGCGAGGTCTTCTACAAGGGCCAGGACATCACCAAGCTGTCCGGCCGGGCGCTGAAGGCCGTGCGGCGCAACATCCAGATGGTGTTCCAGGACCCGTACACCTCGCTGAACCCGCGCATGACGGTCGGCGACATCATCGGGGAGACCTTCGAGATCCACCCCGAGGTCGCCCCGAAGGGCGACCGGCGCCGCCGCGTCCAGGAGCTGCTGGACGTCGTCGGGCTCAACCCGGAGTACATCAACCGCTATCCGCACCAGTTCTCCGGCGGCCAGCGCCAGCGCATCGGCATCGCCCGCGGCCTCGCGCTCAACCCGGAGATCATCATCTGCGACGAGCCGGTCTCCGCGCTCGACGTGTCGGTGCAGGCGCAGGTCATCAACCTGATGGAGAAGCTCCAGGACGAGTTCAACCTGTCCTACGTCTTCATCGCGCACGACCTCTCCATCGTCCGGCACATCTCCGACCGGGTCGGCGTGATGTACCTGGGCAAGATGGCCGAGATCGGCACGGACACCCAGATCTACGACCACCCGACGCACCCCTACACCCAGGCGCTGCTGTCGGCGGTCCCGGTGCCGGACCCCTCGGCCCGTGAGGGGCGCGACCGGATCATCCTGACCGGTGACGTCCCCTCGCCGGCCAACCCGCCCTCGGGCTGCCGCTTCCGCACCCGGTGCTGGAAGGCGCAGGAGCGGTGCGCGACGGAGGAGCCCCTGCTGGCGATCCCCGAGCGCTTCGTCGCGGCAGACACCCCGGCGGCGCACGAGTCGGCGTGCCACTTCGCGGAGGAGAAGGACGTCGTGCACGCGGCGTGACCGCTTCCGGCGACCGAACGGGAGATGCCCGGTCCCCCCAGGGGGGGGCCGGGCATCCTCGCGTCCGCCGCCCGCCTGCCCGTACGGGGTAAGTGAACATGCGGCAGAGGGCGGTATGGGGTGGTATGAGGCATTGAGCTACTCGATGACTCTAGGAGGCACTCCATGCGCGGAGCCACACACGTCCGGTGGGCCGCATGTGCGGTGGCCGTCGCCCTGTCCGCGACCGCGTGCGGCGGGGGCGACAGCGGGGGCGGCGGCGGCGCCGACGGGATCGTCAGCTCCTCCTGGGGCGACCCGCAGAACCCGCTGGAGCCGGCCAACACCAACGAGGTGCAGGGCGGCAAGGTCCTCGACATGGTCTTCCGCGGACTGATCCGCTACGACCCCAGAACCGGCGAGGCCAAGAACATGGTCGCGGAGTCCATCGAGTCGAAGGACTCCCAGAACTTCACGATCAAGCTCAAGGACGGCTGGACCTTCTCCAACGGCGAGAAGGTCACCGCCGCGTCCTTCGTCGACGCGTGGAACTACGGCGCCGCGCTGAAGAACAACCAGAAGAACGCCTACTTCTTCCAGTACATCGAGGGCTACGACCAGGTCCACCCCGAGTCCGGGGCCGCCTCCGCCGAGACGATGTCGGGCCTCAAGGTCGTCGACGACCGGACCTTCACCGCCAAGCTCACCCAGAAGTTCTCCCTGTGGCCCGACACCCTCGGCTACTCCGCGTTCGTGCCGCTGCCCAAGGCCTTCTACGACGACCACGACGCCTGGCTCTCCAAGCCCGTCGGCAACGGCCCGTACACCATCGAGTCGTACGCCAAGGGCTCCTCGATGAGCCTGCGCAGGCGGGACGACTACCCGGGCGAGGACAAGGCGAAGAACGGCGGCGTCGACCTCAAGGTCTTCACCGACAACAACACCGCCTACACCTCGCTGACCTCGGGCAACCTCGACCTCGTCGACGACGTGCCGGCCTCGCAGCTCCGCAACGTCGAGGCGGACCTAGGGGACCGCTACATCAACACCCCCGCCGGCATCATCCAGACGCTCTCCTTCCCCTTCTACGACAAGAAGTGGGACACCGACGACGCCCGCAAGGTCCGCCAGGGCCTGTCCATGGCGATCAACCGCGCGCAGATCACCGACCAGATCTTCCAGAAGACCCGCACCCCCGCCTCCGACTGGACCTCCCCGGTCCTCGGCGCGGACGGCGGCTTCAAGAAGGGCCTGTGCGGCAAGGAGTGCACGTACGACAAGGCCGCGGCCAAGAAGCTCATCGAGGAGGGCGGCGGCATCCCCGGCGGCCAACTCAAGATCTCGTACAACGCGGACACCGGCTCCCACAAGGAGTGGGTCGACGCCGTCTGCAACAGCATCAACAACGTCATGGGCGACAACCGGTCCTGCGTCGGCGGCCCCGTCGGCACCTTCGCCGACTTCCGCAGCCAGGTCTCCACCCAGAAGCTGTCCGGCGCCTGGCGCGCGGGCTGGCAGATGGACTACCCGCTGATCCAGAACTTCCTCCAGCCGCTCTACTACACCAACGCCCCGTCCAACGACGGCAAGTGGAGCGACGAGAAGTTCGACGCCCTGATCGACCGGGCGAACGCCGAGACCGACCGGGCGAAGGCCGTGACCGCCTTCCAGGACGCGGAGAAGATCCTCGTCGAGCAGATGCCGGTCATCCCGCTCTGGTACCAGAACGGCAGCGCCGGCTACTCGGACCGGGTGGACAACGTGGAGCTGAACCCGTTCAGCGTCCCGGTCTACAGCGAGATCACCGTGAAGTGACGCGCTGAGCACGGACGGCCGGGACGCCCGTCGCGCCTCCCGGCCGCCCCGCACACCCCCGCCCGCCCCGACCCCCGGAGCCCCTCATGGGACGTTATGTGATCCGGCGGCTGCTGCAGATGATCCCCGTCTTCTTCGGCACCACGCTGTTGATCTTCCTCATGGTGAACGTGATGGGCGACCCCATCGCGGGCCTCTGCGGCGACCGCCAGTGCGACCCGGCCACCGCCGCCCGGCTGCGCTCCGACTTCGGCCTCGACAAGCCGGTCTGGCAGCAGTACGCGACGTACATGGGCAACGTCTTCACCGGCGACTTCGGCACCGCGTTCAACGGGCAGAAGGTCACCGAGCTGATGGGCACCGCCTTCCCCATCACGATCCGCCTGACCGTCGTCGCCGTCGTCTTCGAGGTGGTCATCGGCATCAGCCTCGGCGTCGTCACCGGCCTCCGGCGCGGCCGCCCCATCGACACCGCGGTCCTCGTCCTGACCCTGGTCGTCATCGCCGTCCCCACCTTCGTCACCGGGCTCCTCCTCCAACTCCTGCTCGGCGTCAAATGGGGCGTCATCAAGCCCTCGGTCTCCCCGGACCCCACCATCGACGAACTGCTCGTCCCCGGCCTCGTCCTCGCCTCGGTCTCGCTCGCCTACGTCACCCGGCTCACCCGGACCTCGATCGCCGAGAACGCCCGCGCCGACTACGTGCGCACGGCCGTCGCCAAGGGCCTGCCCCGGCGGCGCGTCGTCGTACGGCACCTGCTGCGCAACTCGCTGATCCCCGTCGTCACCTTCATCGGCACCGACGTGGGAGCCCTGATGGGCGGCGCCATCGTCACCGAGCGGATCTTCAACATCCACGGCGTCGGCTACCAGCTCTACCAGGGCATCCTGCGCCAGAACTCCCAGACCGTCGTCGGCTTCGTGACCGTCCTGGTCCTCGTCTTCCTCGCCGCCAACCTGATCGTCGACCTCCTGTACGCCGTACTCGACCCGAGGATTCGCTATGCCTGAGCCGCAGTCATCGGACGGGGCGATCTCCCCGGCGGGAGCCGGCGGCGCGATGGACCTCGCCATGGAGGAGGGCGCCAGCCTGGAGGAGTCCCCCGGCGGCCCCGACGGCGCGGGACCGGCCGGAAAACCCCGCAGCCTCTGGTCCGACGCCTGGCGCGACCTGCGGCGCAACCCCGTCTTCCTCATCTCCTCCCTCGTCATCCTCTTCCTCGTGGCCATCTCCATCTGGCCCTCGCTGATCGCCGACGGCGACCCCCTCCAGGCCAACCTGGACGACGCCCAGAAGGGCTCGCGCCCCGGCCACCCCTTCGGCTTCGACCCGCAGGGCCGCGACGTCTACACCCGCGTCGTGCACGGCACCCGCACCTCCGTCACCGTCGGCGTCTGCGCCACCCTCGGCGTCGCCCTCCTCGGCAGCGTGCTCGGCGGACTCGCGGGCTTCTTCGGCGGCTGGTGGGACTCGATCCTCTCCCGCCTCACCGACGTCTTCTTCGGCATCCCCGTCGTCCTCGGCGGCCTGGTCTTCCTCTCCGTCGTCACCAGCTCCACCGTCTGGCCCGTCGTCGGCTTCATCGTCCTGCTCGGCTGGCCCCAGATCGCCCGCATCGCCCGCGGCTCCGTCATCACCGCCAAGCAGAACGACTACGTCCAGGCGGCCCGCGCGCTCGGCGCGTCCAACTCCCGGATGCTGCTGCGCCACATCGCCCCCAACGCCGTGGCCCCGGTCATCGTCGTCGCCACCATCGCGCTGGGCACCTACATCTCGCTGGAGGCGACCCTGTCCTACCTCGGGGTCGGCCTGAAGGACCCCGCCGTCTCCTGGGGCATCGACATCTCCGCCGCCTCCAACTACATCCGCAACGCCCCGCACATGCTGCTCTGGCCCGCCGGGGCGCTGGCGGTCACCGTGCTCGCGTTCATCATGCTCGGCGACGCGGTGCGCGACGCCCTCGACCCCAAGCTGCGCTGAGGAGCCGGTAGCCATGTTGCTCGAAGTGCGCGATCTGCACGTGGAGTTCCACACCCGCGACGGGGTCGCCCAGGCCGTCAACGGGGTCGACTACGCGGTGGCCGAGGGGGAGACGCTCGCCGTCCTCGGCGAGTCCGGCTCCGGCAAGTCCGTCACCGCCCAGGCGGTCATGGGCATCCTCGACATGCCGCCCGGCAGGATCACCGGCGGCGAGATCCTCTTCAAGGGCCAGGACCTGCTGAAGCTCAAGCCGGAGGAGCGGCGCAGGATCCGCGGCCAGGAGATGGCCATGATCTTCCAGGACGCCCTCTCCTCGCTCAACCCGGTCCTCACCGTCGGCCAGCAGCTCGGGGAGATGTTCGTCGTCCACCGGGGCATGTCCCGCAAGGACGCCAGGGCCCGGTCGATCGAGCTGATGGACCGGGTCCGCATCCCCGCCGCCAAGGAGCGGGTCGGCAACTACCCGCACCAGTTCTCCGGCGGGATGCGCCAGCGCATCATGATCGCCATGGCGATGGCCCTGGAGCCCTCCCTGATCATCGCGGACGAGCCCACCACCGCCCTCGACGTCACCGTCCAGGCCCAGGTCATGGACCTGCTAGCGGAACTCCAGCGCGAGCTGAACACCGGCCTCATCCTCATCACCCACGACCTCGGCGTGGTCGCGGACGTCGCCGACAGGATCGCCGTCATGTACGCGGGCCGGATCGTCGAGACAGCCCCCGTCCACGCGATCTACCGGGCCCCCGCCCACCCGTACACCAAGGGCCTCCTCCGGTCGATCCCGCGCCTGGACCGGAAGGGCCGGGAGCTGTACGCCATCAAGGGGCTGCCGCCCAACCTGCTCCACATCCCACCGGGCTGCGCCTTCAACCCCCGCTGCCCGATGGCCCAGGACGTGTGCCGCCGCGACGTGCCGCCGCTCTACGAGGTGGACGACGAGCGCCGCAGCGCCTGCCACTTCTGGAAGGAGACGCTCGATGCACGCTGACCGCGAAGGGAACGGGGGGAGCGGCGGCCCCGCCCTGCTGTCCACCCCGGCCGACGGCCCCCCGCCGTACGCCGAGGGCGACCCGATCCTCCAGGTCCGCGGGCTCGCCAAGCACTACCCCCTGACCCGCGGCGTCGTGCTCAAACGGCAGATCGGGGCGGTCCGCGCGGTGGACGGCGTCGACTTCGACCTGCGCGCGGGCGAGACGCTGGGCATCGTGGGGGAGTCCGGCTGCGGCAAGTCCACGGTCGCCCGGATGCTCGTCCACCTGGAGCGGCCCACCGCCGGCGCGATCCTCTACAAGGGCGAGGACGTCTCCCGGCTCTCCGGCCGGGCGCTGAAGGCCGTGCGGCGCAACATCCAGATGGTGTTCCAGGACCCGTACACCTCGCTGAACCCGCGCATGACGGTCGGCGACATCATCGGGGAGCCGTACGAGATCCACCCCGAGGTCGCCCCGAAGGGCGACCGGCGCCGCCGCGTCCAGGAGCTGCTGGACGTCGTCGGGCTCAACCCGGAGTACATCAACCGCTATCCGCACCAGTTCTCCGGCGGCCAGCGCCAGCGCATCGGCATCGCCCGCGGCCTCGCCCTCAACCCGGAGATCATCGTCGCCGACGAACCGGTCTCCGCGCTCGACGTCTCCGTACAGGCCCAGGTCGTCAACCTGCTGGACCGGCTCCAGGCGGAGTTCGGCCTCAGCTACGTCTTCATCGCCCACGACCTCTCCATCGTCCGGCACATCTCCGACCGGGTCGGCGTGATGTACCTCGGCCGGATCGTGGAGATCGGCTCCGACGAGGAGATCTACGAGCACCCCACCCACCCGTACACGCAGGCGCTGCTCTCCGCCGTCCCCGTCCCCGACCCGGCGGCCCGCGCCCACCGGGAGCGCATCATCCTGCACGGCGACGTGCCCTCGCCCGCCGACGTCCCCTCCGGGTGCCGCTTTCGCACCCGGTGCTGGAAGGCGCAGGAGCGGTGCGCGCTGGAGGTGCCGCTGCTGGCCGTCCCCGCGGAGTTCCGGCACGTGGAGGGCCCGGTCCGGCACGACTCGGCGTGCCACTTCGCCGAGGAGCGGCGGGTGGTGGCGCCGGAGGGGGAGCGGGAGCCGCCGGGGCGGATGCCGGGGCCCGACGTGGAGGAGCCGCCGACCGAGCGGGGCCCGCGCTCCGGGCCGCCGCCCGCCGCGCCGCCGGACCGGTGAGCCGGTGACGGGACGGCGGGGGAGGCCCGGTCGGGCGGCCCGGCTCAGGTCCCGGACATCCCCAGCGACCGCTTGAGGAAGTCCACCTGGAGCAGGAGCAGGTTCTCCGCGACCTGTTCCTGCGGCGTCATGTGGGTCACCCCGCTGAGCGGCAGCACCTCGTGCGGCCGCCCGGCCGACAGCAGGGCCGAGGACAGCCGCAGCGCGTGCGCGACCACCACGTTGTCGTCGGCCAGACCGTGGACGATCATCATCGGGCGGACCTGCTCGGCGGGCTCGGACAGCCCGTCGTCGGTGACCAGCGCGTTGGCCGCGTACACCTCCGGCTGCCGGGCCGGGTCCCCGAGATAGCGCTCGGTGTAGTGGGTGTCGTAGAGCCGCCAGTCCGTGACCGGAGCGCCCACCACGGCCGCGTGGAAGACGTCCGGGCGGCGCAGCACGGCCAGGCCCGCGAGGTAGCCGCCGTAGGACCAGCCGCGGATCGCCACACGGGACAGGTCCAGCGGGAAGCGCGGCGCGAGCCCGTGCAGGGCCTCGATCTGGTCGTCCAGGGTGAGGGTGAAGGCGTCCCGCACGGCCTTCTCCCAGGCCGGCGAGCGGCCCGGAGCGCCCCGGCCGTCCACCACCACCACCGCGAACCCCTGGTCGGCGAACCACTGGGAGGTCAGGTGCGCGTTGTGGGCGGCGACCACCCGGCGGCCGTGCGGACCGCCGTACGGGTCCATGAGGACCGGAAGGGGCCCGTCCGACTCCCGGTAGCCGGAGGGGAGCAGGACGGCGCACGGAATGCGGCGTGCGCCCCCCTCGGTGAGGGTGACGCGGGCGGAGATCACCGGCGCCTGGGCGAGGTTCGCGACGCGGACCGACCGACCGCCCTCGCGCACCACCCGCGCGGTGGTTCCGGGCTCCTCGGGGACGGCCGAGACCAGGACGGTCAGGCCGCCGGAGCGGACCGCGGAGTGCACCCCCGCCCCTTCGGAAATCCTCTCGATTCCCAGCTCGTTGACCCGGTACACATGGGTCTGCCCGACCTCCGGCTCGGCCGCGTCCTCCCCGGCCACCGCCGACACCAGGATGTCGGACTCCCCGATGTCCAGCACCGCCTGCACGTGCAGCCGGGACCCGGTGAGCAGCCGGTCGCCGACCGCCAGCACCCGCGCGCCGCCCTCGTCCGCGATCCGCACGAGCCGCCCGTCCGGCGCCCACGCGGGCACGCCGGGGAACAGATCCAGCCACACCGGGTCCTCGTCCACATGGACGATCCGGGTCGCGCCGGTCTCCGTGTCCACCGCCAGATACCGCTGGCTGCGCTGGTCGCGGGCCTGGACCAGCAGCAGCGGGGCGCCCGCCGCCGACCAGTGCACCCGCGCCAGATACGGGTACGCGGCCCGGTCCCAGACCACCTCCACCCGGTCGCCCGACAGGTCGGTGAGGAAGAGCCGCACCTCGGCGTCGGGGGTCCCCGCGGCCGGATAGGCGACCTCGGCCGGCTGCCGGTCCGGGTGCGCCGGATCGGCGATCCACCACCGCTGTACGGGGCTGTCGTCGACCCGCGCGACCAGCAGCCGGTCCGACTCGGGCGACCACCAGAAGCCCCGGTGGCGGTCCATCTCCTCGGCCGCGACGAACTCGGCCAGCCCGTAGGAGACCCGGTCCTCCTCCGGCTCGGCCAGCGCACGGTCCCCCTCGCCCCCGGCGTCCACCACCCGCAGCGCGCCCTTGGCGACGTACGCGACGCGGCGGCCGTCCGGGGAGGGGCGCGGGTCGAGCACCGGACCCGGCACCGGCAGGGCCCGCGCGGTCCCGGCCCGCAGTTCGGCCACGTACAACGCGCCGGACAGGGCGAAGGCCGCCAACTCCGCCGCCGCGTCCACCGCGTAGGAGACGATGCCCGCCGAACCCTCGCGGGTGCGCTCGCGCCGGGCCCGCTCCTGCGGCGACAGCCTCTCCTGCGAACCGCCCAGCAGCGCCTCGGGGTCGGCGGCGACGCGCTCCTCGCCGGTCGCCGGATCGAGCACCCACAGCCGGGTGGTCCGGTCGGTGCCCGAGGCGGAGCGCAGGAAGACCACCCGCGTCTCATCCGGTGAGACGGTGAAGGCGCGCGGCGCCCCCAGGGAGAACCGTTGGGTCCGCGCGTACTGGCGGGGAAAGGACAGCTTCTGCGAGGTCATGGGCTCGAACTTAGCCGCGCGGCGCGGTTCGTGCGCCCCTCGTGCTGCTGTGCACCGAACAATGCGTTCCCACGGATAGTTATGATCCGTAGCGCTCGGTGGGTAGGAACCCGCCGACCCCGCACGGGCTGCCCGTCCGACCGTACCGATGGAGGTGAACCGCCGTGGCGCTCTCGATTTCGGCGGTAGTGCTGCTGGCGATCATCGTCTTCCTGCTGATCCGGAAATCCGGGCTGAAGGGGGGACACGCGGTGGTCTGCATGTTGCTCGGTTTCTACATCGCGAGCTCGTCCGTCGCGCCGACCATCTCCGACCTGACGAGCAACGTGGCGGGGATGATCAGCAGCATCAAGTTCTGACCGCGCCCCACCCCCGCCCGCCGCGCACCCCCGTCCGCCGGCCGCGCGCGCCGGCGGGCGGGGGGAGCGCGGGGGCGCGTGGGCGCTCGGGGCTCGTAGGGTGGTCCCCATGAAGGACCTTCCCGCCCGCCGTCTGCTGCTGGTGCACGCGCACCCCGACGACGAGTCGATCAACAACGGCGCCACCATGGCCCGGTACGCGGCCGAAGGCGTCCACGTCACCCTCGTGACGTGCACGCTCGGCGAGGAGGGCGAGGTCATCCCGCCCGGCCTCGCCCACCTCGCCGCCGACCGGGACGACGCCCTCGGCCCCCACCGCGTCGGCGAGCTGGCCGCCGCCATGGCGGAGTTGGGCGTCCGCGACCACCGCTTCCTCGGCGGGGCGGGCCGGTTCCGGGACTCCGGCATGATGGGCGCCGAGCAGAACGACCGCCCCGGCTCCTTCTGGTCCGCCCCGGTGGGCGAGGCCGCCGCCCACCTCGTCGAGGTGATCCGCGAGGTCCGCCCCCAGGTCCTGGTCGCCTACGACCCGGACGGCGGGTACGGCCACCCCGACCACATCCAGGCCCACCGGGTCGCCATGCGCGCCGTCGACCTGGCCGCCGACCCCGCCCACGGGACCGGCGCGCCGCACGCCGTCGCCAAGGTCTACTGGAACCGGGCGGAGCGCTCCGCGGTCGAGGCCGCCTTCGACCGGCTGCGCGCCGCCGCGCCCGACGCCTTCCCCGCTTTCGCCGCCGTGGGCGACGTGCCGGGCGTGGTCGGCGGCGAGGAGATCACCGCCGAGATCGACGGATCGGCGTACGCCGGGGCCAAGACGGCGGCGATGCGCGCCCACACGACCCAGATCACGGTGGACGGCCCCGGCTTCGCCCTCTCCAACGGCCTCGGCCAGCCGCTGCTGACGACCGAGTGCTACCAACTCGTGCGGGGCGTCGCGGGCGCACCGGCCGGCGTCCGCGAGGACGACCTGTTCGCGGGGGTTCCGGGCGCGCGGGACCGGGCGCCGGAGACCGCCGCGCGCACGGGCCCCGGCCCCGACTCCGCGCCGGGAGCGGGCCGATGAGCGGGAACCAGGGCAGGGGCCGCGCCCGCTCCGCCGCCCCGCGCACCCACGTGCCGCCCCGCCCGCCGGAGCCGACCGGCTTCGCCGCCCGCCCGAAAGCGGTCCGGATCGCGGGCTACGCCGTCCTCGCGGTGCTCGGAGCGCTCGCCGCCCTGGCCGGCGCCCTGGTCCAGGCGGCGTGGTTCCCCGGCGGGGCGGTCCTCGCGCTGGCGGGCGCCGGCGGCCTCTTCTACGGCGGCCGCGTCCTGACCGGACTTCAGCCCGGAGCGCTCGCCCCGGCGATCGGCTGGTTCGTGACGGTCTTCCTGCTGCTGGCCGGCCGCCCCGAGGGCGACTACGTCTTCGGCGACGAACTCGGCCTGCTGCTCTTCGTGCTCGGCGGCACGGCCCTCGCTGTGATGTGCGCCACCACCTCCCGGCTGCCGCTACCGGCCGCCCGCGACGCCGCGTCCGGGCCCCGTACGCCCCCACAGGTGTGACGCGGAGGTGGAGGTTTCACCCGGCCGCGGAGTGTCCGGCGGCGGTGGCCAGTATGGTGGTGCGCGCGCCGAGCCGTCCCCTGGCCTGCGGCATGGGGGAAGTACGGGCGGCGGAGCCAATCGGGAGAACCTGCTTTGAGTCGTGAAACTGACAGTTCGTCCTCCGGGCCCCAGGGGCGGGGGGGAGCCGCGTACCCGTCGGGTACGCCGCCCTACCGGTCCGACCGGCATCCGTCGCCGCACCCGTCGCCGGACGGCCCGGACGCCTCCGCGGAGACCGCGCCCGCGCCCCGGTCCGACGAACCCAGGACCGAGACGACGCTGACGACGCGCATCCGGATCAACATCCCCGGCTCGCGCCCCATCCCGCCGGTCGTGATGCGCACGCCGGTCGGTGAGGGCGAGGGAGCCGAGGACCGCCCCGACCCGGAGCGCACCACCAGCACCCCGCACCCCGCGCCGCCGCCCGCCCCCGCGCCCGGCGAGCGCCCGGTGCACGCCGGGGGCGGCGCGCCCGCCGAAGCGGCGCCCGGCGAGAAGCCCGCCAGGGAGAAGAGCGGGAGCGACTGGTTCGCCCCCCGCAAGGCCCCGACCCCGCCCCACGGCGTGGCCACCCCGCCGGCTGACGGCCCCGCCGGCACGGGCGGCGCGGGCGGCGCTCCCGACGCCGGGGCGGGCCGCGCGCGCCCCGACCTGCCGTACTTCTCGGACGCCCCGCGCCCCGGCGACGCACCGGGCGCGCCCGGCCCCGGCCGGGGCAGCGCGCTCGACGGCTTCGGCGCGGACGCCCCCGGCGGCCCGCGTCCGGGCCCCGGTCCCCTTGCGCCCCAACCGTCCGGCCCCACCGCGGGCCCGGTCACGGGCTCCTCGGCGCTGACCCCGAACCTCGGCGGGCCCGGCCCCGGCCCGATGACGCCGGGCGGCGCGCCGCCCCGGCTGTCCGACGACACCGCGATCCTCACGCCGCAGCCCCAGGCGCCCGCGCCCGGCCCCGGCGGACACGTCTCCGGAGACACCCTGACCAGCGGGCTCCCCGTCGTGCCCCGCTCGCCGTTCGCGGACGGGCCGGACGGACCGGCGGGCCCGGCGGGCGGGCCCGGCGCACCCGGTGCGCCCGTGCCCGGACCGGCCGCCCGGCCGGCCCCGCAGCCGGCCGCCCCGCCGGCGAAGAAGGGCCGCTCCAAGCTGGTCCTCCTCGCCGTGGTCGCGGTCGTGCTGCTCGGCACCGCCTACGGGGCGGGGCTCCTGCTGAACCACTCCGAGGTCCCCAAGGGCACCACGGTGCTCGGCGTCGACATCGGCGGCGGCACCAAGGAGGAGGCGGTCGACAAGCTGGACGCCGCGCTCGCGGAGCGGACCGAGGCGCCCCTCCAGCTCTCGGTGGGCGGCCGGAAGGAGCAGCTCGACCCGGTGAAGGCCGGTCTGACCCTGGACAGCCAGGAGACCGTGCGCGGCGCGGCCGGCAGCGACTACAACCCGGTCTCGGTGATCAGCTCGCTCTTCGGCGGGGAGCGCCCCGCCGACCCGGTGATCCCGGTCGACGAGGAGAAGCTCGGCGTGGCCCTGTCCGACCTGGCGGGCGCTTCGGGCGCCTCCAGCGACGGCACGATCCGCTTCGAGCCGAACAAGGCCGTGGCGGTGCCGGGCAAGCCGGGCAAGAAGCTCGACGTCGGCCCGTCCCTGGTCGCGGTCCGGGACGCCTACCGCACCCAGGTGCAGACGGGCCGGACCCAGGTGGTCGAACTGCCCGTCACCACCACCCGGCCCACCATCACGCAGGCGGAACTGGACCGGGCGATGCGGGAGTTCGCCGAGCCCGCCATGTCCGGCCTGATCACGATCAAGGCCGGGCCCAAGGAGATCCAGTTCGGCCCGGCGAAGAGCCTGCCGCAGATCCTCTCCATGAAGCCGATCGGCGGCCGGCTGGTCGACGTCTACGACAAGGAGGCGATCGACACCCTCCTGGACGGCGTCTTCGACGGCATCACGGCGGTCAAGGCCGACGGCAAGGCGCGCCAGGTCGACGCGGACGACGTGGCCCAGGCCATGAAGACCGCGCTGACCGGGAAGACCCCGGAGGAGCGCACGGTCACCATCGACCTGAACGGCGAGGGCTGACCCCGCCACCCTCACCGGCTCCCCGCCCCCGCCCGAACGTTCCGGGTCGGGGGCGGGGGCGTTCTGCGGGAGGGCCCGCGTGCGGTACGCCCCGCTGGCCGAGGGGTGGCCCGCGGGCGGCGGAGGTCCGGTAGTTCGGGGCGTACCCCGGAAGGCCCCGCGTCCGGCGCGTCCCGCCGACCGCGTACGGGCCCTACCCCTGCCCCTCCCGCTCGCCGATCGTCCGGATCACGCGCGCCGGGTTGCCGACCGCGACGACGTTCGCGGGCAGGTCCTTCGTGACGACCGAGCCCGCCCCGACCACCGTGTTCTCCCCGATCGTCACTCCGGGGCAGACGATCACCCCGCCGCCCAGCCACACGTTGTCGCCGATGGTGATCGGCCGCGCGGCCTCCCACTTGGCGCGGCGCGGCTCCGGGTCGATGGGGTGGGTCGGGGTGAGGAGCTGCACGTTGGGGCCGATCTGGACGTCCGCGCCGATGGTGATGCGGGCGACGTCCAGCAGGACCGCGCCGACGTTCACGAACGTACGCGGGCCGATGGAGATCCGGTAGCCGTAGTCGACCCGCAGCGGGGGCCGCACCACCACGTCCTCGCCCAGCTCGCCGACCAGTTCGGCCAGGGCGGCGCGGCGGGCCTCGGGGTCGGCGGAGGAGGTGGCGTTGTACCGCTCGGTCAGCACGTCCGCGCGCAGCGCGTCGGCGACCAGCTCCGGATCGTCGGCGAGGTACAGCTCGCCGGCGAGCATGGCGTCCTTCTGGCCGGTCCGGTCGGCGCCGGTCATGTCGTCTCCTTCGTCCGGGGGTCCTCGGGTGTTCCGTCCCCGAGCAGTCTGCCCGCGCCACCGCCCGCCGGGCCGCGCAACCCCGGCGCCAGCGCCAGCGTCACCGCCACCGAGAGCGCGGCGACCGCCGCCATGCCCGTGGCGGGGGAGGTCGCCTGGGCGATGCCGCCGGCCACGGCGGCCCCCACCCCCTGCATGGCGAGCATCCCCGAGGAGCTGAGCCCGAGCGCGTGGCCGCTCAGCTCCGGCGGGGTGAGGGCCGCCAACCGCTCGTTGAGCAGCAGGCTCGCGGAGAAGCCGACGCTCGCCACGACGACCGCCGCGAGCGCGAGGGGGAGTTCCGGGCGCAGGGCGAACAGGAGGTAGGGCGCGGCCAGCAGCAGCCGGAGCGGGCTGCCGAGCCGCGCCCGCCACCGCTCGGTGACGAACCGTCCGACCAGGGCGTCCCCGGCCACCATGCCCGCGGCGCCCCCGGCGAAGAGGAGTCCGGCGTGCTCGGGGGCGTAGGCGACGTACAGCGACTCGCAGCCCACGACGAGCCCGTTGGGTACCCACAGGGCGAGCAGGACGGAGCGGCGTGGCGCGGACGACCAGAGCAGCGCGTTGGCCCGCCGGGTCTCCCCGACCGAGGGGCGTCCGGCGGCCCTGGGCGGCCGGGCGGTGAGCCCGCAGCGGGCGACGACCGCGGCGACGGCGTGCAGGGCCGCCCCGACCAGCAGTGTGCCGTGCGCGGAGAGGGTGGTGACCAGAACCCCGCCGAGCGCGAACCCGCAGATCTGCATCGCCCCTCCCGTCATGTTGAGCACGGAGCGGCCGAGCAGGAACCCCTCGCGGGGGACGATCTCGTGGAGCAGCCCGTACCGGACGCCGCCGCCCGGCGAGGCGGCGGCCCCCAGCACCAGCAGGACGGCGAACGAGGCCCACAGCGGCAGGCCGGGCGCCGCCTGGACGCAGGCGCCGAGCGCGGACAGCAGCGCCAGGCCGGTCAGCGCGGCGCGCGGCGGCAGCCGGTCCGCCGCCGACAGCAGGGTGAGGGCCCCCGCCGTCTGGGCCAGGGACGGCCCGAACATGGCCAGCGCCGACAGCAGGGGCGAGCCGGTGCGCGCGTACACCAGGGTGGCCAGCGCCAGGCCGGTCGAGGTGTGCGCCGCCGTCTGCACGGCGACGGTCGTGAAGAGCGGGGCGAACTCGGGGGTGCGGAACAGG
This sequence comes from Streptomyces sp. NPDC041970, assembly GCF_055588985.1. Classification (NCBI taxonomy): domain Bacteria; kingdom Bacillati; phylum Actinomycetota; class Actinomycetes; order Kitasatosporales; family Streptomycetaceae; genus Streptomyces; species Streptomyces sp. NPDC041970. The sequence continues at coordinate 34,155 of NZ_JBVJCD010000029.1, read as the reverse complement.
TCGCGGTAGGTGCGCATGGGCCGGAGTCTTCGCCCGCCGTCGCCGGGGTCGTTATCGTTTCGCGTACGGGCGAAACCGCGGAGGCGTCCCGCCGGGGCGGCGCGGGGGACGACGACGGGACGGCGCGCGTGGGTTGGTGGCGGATCAGTGCGGACACCCTCGCCGGCAGCAGGTTCGTCGTCTCGCCGCTGGCCGAGGCGGTCGCGAGCCTGATGGTCCTGGAGCGGGCCGCGGCCGGGCATCCGGGGGAGCGGGCCTGGCTGGAGGCCCATCTGCCCGCCTACCGGCGGCGGCAGGCCGAGGAACCGCTGTCCGCGCTGATCGTCCGCTCCGCGTTCGCGCCCCGGTGGAACGCCGACTTCCTCACGCCCGCCCCCGTCCCCGGTCCGCCGGGTCGGGGCCCGGCCGCCTTCGCCGACGAACTGGCCCGCGTGCGGTCCACCCCGCCCGACCGGGCGCGGGCCGACCTGGTCCGGGCGCTGGGCGGACCGCTGCCCGCCGCGCTGGACCGCGACGACCTGGCCGAGCGCGCGGCCGACGTCGTGGAGTGGGTGTGGACGCACACCGTGCTGCCGGACTGGCCGAGGCGGCTGCTGGTCCTGGAGGCCGATGTCATCGCCCGCGCCGACCGGTTGAGCCGGGGCGGCTGGGCCGAGGCGCTGGACGGGATGCACCCCGGCGTGCGCTGGCTGGGGGGCGACCGCCTCCAGATCAACACGTACGACAACCCGCCCCGCCACCTGGGCGCGGCACGCCTGCTGTTCGTCCCGGTCACCCCGCAGCGGTGCTGGGTCTGCTGGGACATCCCGTACCGGTACGGGCTGGCGTACCCGTGCTCCGGGGCGCTCAGCGAGGCCGGGCGCGCGCCGGCGCCCGCCGCCCTGGGGGCGCTGATCGGACCGGCGAGGGCCGCCGTCCTGGTGCTGCTCGCCTCCCCGCTCAGCACGACGCAGCTCGTCGCCCTGACCGGCCAGGGGCTCGGCTCGGTCGGCCGGCATCTGCGGGTCCTGCGGGAGGCCGGGCTGGTGCGCCGCCGCCGGGCGGGCCGCCGCGTGCTCTATTTCCGTACGGCGGCCGGGGACACGCTGGTGCGCGGCGCGGAGTGACGGGGCGGACCCGACGGGCAGGCCGCGCCCATCGCACGGACCGGCCGGGCGGACGGGGGAGCGGCGCGATGAACGTACGGCGGGCGCGCCTCAACGCGCGCCCGCGCAACGCCCCGCGCTCCGCCCCGGCCGGGGCGCGCGCGGCCTCAGTTCAACAGGGCGCGCGCCGCCCGCGCCCTGCGCCGGACGCTTTCGGCCGTCGTCGGCTCGATGGCGTCGAGCACCTCGGCGTACTCCTCCATCTCCGCCGCACCGCGCTGGAAGTCACCGCGCTGCACCAGGAGTTGGGCGCGCTCGTAGCGGAGCCGGGCCGGATGCGACGGCAGCAGCAGCGACAGCTCCACCGCCCACAGCGCCACGTCCGTGCGTTCGGGCCGGGCGGCGGCCCAGGCCCGGATGTTGTTCAGGATCCGCAGCACGATCTCCAGCGGCCGTGCGGGCACCGTCGCCGCCGGGTCGAACCGCGCCCCCGTCGCCCCCGCGACGAGCGACCGCGCGTCCTCACCGGTCAGCGGCGCGCCCCCGGCGAACGGGTCGGCCAGCACCGGCCGCGCCGGATCGCCGAAGCCGACCACGAAGTGGCCGGGGAGCGCGACGCCGAACACCGGGGCCCCGGCCCGCCGGGCGACCTCGATCCAGACCACCGACAGCAGGATCGGCAGCCCCCGGCGGCGCCGCAGCACCTGCTGGAGGAGGGAGGAGTCGAGCCGCTGGTAGTCGGCCGGCGAGCCCGCGAAACCGCACCGCTCGCCCAGCAGTTCGGCCAGCGCCGAGGCCCAGCCGGCCGCGGAGCGGGAGCCGTACGGCAGCAGCCCCGCCAGCCGGTCCAGCTCGATCTGCGCGGCGTCGACGCCGTACGGGTCGGGGACCTGCTCCCCGGGGGCCACCGGGCGGGGCTCGACCGGGCCCAGCGGCCCGGCCTCCGCGCCCAGCAGCAGGCAGAGCAGCGCGAGGTCCGGCCGCTCGGACCGGGCCTCCTCGGCGAACTGCCGCCGCCGCTCGGCCGTTCGGGAATCCCGCGCGTTCATATGCGCCCCATGCCCTCGTTCGTCCCGCCCACACCCGCTCCGCCCGTCACGCGGGCCGGAAGTGGTGGTAGCTGTGGTGGGCCGCGAAGCCCATGCCGTCGTACAGCGCCAGCGCTCCGGCGTTGTCCTCCTCCACCTGGAGCCAGGCCGCCGAAGCGCCCTCCTCCAGGGCCCGGCGCGCCAGCGCGGCCATCACCGAGGTGGCCAACCCGCTCCGCCGCCGCTCGGGGGCGACCTCGACGGCCATGAACCCGGCCCACCGCCCGTCCACGACGCACCGGCCGATCGCGGCGGGCGCGGCCGCCGGGCCCGCCTCCGGGGAGTCGTCCGCCACCGAGGCGAACCAGACCGAGGGGCCGCTGCCCAGCACCCGCCGCGCCGAGGGGCCGGGGGCGGTGGAGCGCTGGTAGCGCCCGAGCCAGGCCGCGTCCGGCTCGCGGGACAACCGGACCGCCGAGACGTCCGCGTCCAGGTCCCCGATCGGCGCCAGCGCGGCGATCCGCACCTGCGCGGAGACCTCGCGCCGCCAGCCGGCGCGCTCCAGCCGCGCGCACAGCGCCTCCTGCGCGCCCTCGGCCCCGGTCGCCGCCTGGATGTACGCGGGCAGCCCCCGCTCCGCGTACCAGTCGCGGACCCGCGCGAACGCCTCGTCGAGCGGCAGCCCCGGATCGCCCAGCGGCAGCGCGGAGTTGGCGCGCCGGGTGAAGCCCCCGGCGGCCCGCAGCCGCCAGTCGCCCAGCGCCTCGCTCTCCACCGGCTGCCAGGCACGGGCGGTGACGGCCGCCAACTCCTCGAAGGAGGCGGCGGGGCCCCGGCGGCGGGCCGGGGCGGCGGGCACGGTCTTGCCCGCGACCAGGGACGCCTCCGCGACCCGGACCGTCTGCCCGCCCTTCCGTGTGATCCACAGCACGCCGTCGTCCCATGATGTGAGAACCCCGACCGCGTCCGTGAACTCCGCGCCCGCTCCGCCGCCCTCGACGCGGGAGCGCACGGAGACGCGTTTGCCCACGTCAGCCGGTGTGATGCGGACTTCCAGCCGTCCGCCGATGGTGAATTCCACAGCTCTGTCCGCCCCTCCTGTTCGGTTCGTGCCCAAGAACGGAGATACTAGGGGCGGGCATCGACGACGCCGCGCTCCCGCGCGAGAGCCAACGCCCTACCGAGGAGGAACGACAGCGTGACCTACGTCATCGCGCAGCCTTGTGTCGACGTGAAGGACAAGGCCTGCATCGAAGAGTGCCCCGTCGACTGCATCTACGAGGGCCAGCGGTCCTTGTACATCCACCCGGACGAGTGCGTCGACTGCGGAGCGTGCGAGCCGGTGTGCCCGGTCGAGGCCATCTTCTACGAGGACGACACTCCCGAGGAGTGGAAGGACTACTACAAGGCGAACGTCGAGTTCTTCGACGACCTCGGCTCGCCGGGCGGCGCGTCCAAGCTCGGCCTGATCGAGCGCGACCACCCGTTCGTCGCCGGGCTTCCGCCGCAGAACCAGTAAGCGGCGGCACCCCGCGCGCAGCCCGGTCCCGTACGGCCCGCCCGCCGTGCGGGGCCGCGGCGTTCGCCCGTACGGCCGCCGTCGCCGCGCACGCCGTCGCCCGAACGAGAACCGCCCGAGAAAGCAGAACCACGTGTCCGCACTCTCCTCCCGCCTCCCGGTCTTCCCCTGGGACCGCCTCGCGCCCTACAAGTCCACGGCGCAGGCCCACCCGGACGGCATCGTGGACCTGTCCGTGGGCACCCCGGTCGACCCGGTGCCCGAGCTGGTCCAGCGGGCGCTCGTCGACGCGGCCGACAGCCCCGGCTACCCGACGGTCTGGGGCACCGAGACCCTGCGCGACGCGCTCACCGGCTGGGTGGAGCGCCGCCTCGGCGCGGTCGGGGTCGGCCACGCCAACGTGCTGCCGGTCGTCGGCTCCAAGGAGCTGGTGGCCTGGCTGCCGACGCAGCTCGGGCTCGGCCCCGGCGACAAGGTCGCCCACCCGCGGCTCGCCTACCCGACGTACGAGGTCGGCGCGCGGCTCAGCGGCGCGGAGCCCGTCGGCTACGACGACCCGACCGAGCTGGACCCGGCCGGGCTGAGGCTGCTGTGGCTCAACTCGCCCTCCAACCCCACCGGCCAGGTGCTCCCCCGCGAGGAGCTGGCCCGCGTCGTGGCCTGGGCGCGCGAGCACGGCGTCCTGGTCGTCAGCGACGAGTGCTACCTGGAGCTGGGCTGGGACGCCGACCCGGTCTCGGTGCTCCACCCGGACGTCTGCGGCGGCGACCTGACCGGCCTGGTCGCCGTCCACTCGCTCTCCAAGCGCTCCAACCTGGCCGGCTACCGGGCCGCGTTCGTCGCGGGCGACGCCGGCGTCCTGGGCGAGCTGCTCCAGATCCGCAAGCACAGCGGCATGATGACGCCGGCCCCGGTGCAGGCGGCCGTGGCCGCCGCCCTCGGCGACGACGTGCACGTGGCGGCGCAGCGCGCCCGGTACGCGGACCGGCGCCTGGCCCTGCGCGCCGCGCTGGAGGCCCACGGCTTCCGGATCGAGCACAGCGAGGCCAGCCTCTACCTGTGGGCGACGCGCGACGAGCCGTGCTGGCGGACCGTGGCGGACCTCGCGGAGCTGGGCATCCTGGTGGCCCCCGGCGACTTCTACGGCCCGGCGGGCGACCGCTTCGTCCGGGTGGCGTTCACCGCGACCGACGAACGCGTGGCGGCGGCGGTCAAGCGGCTGTCCTGACCGCCGCCACCGCGGCGGAACGCGGACAGGGCCTCGGGGGGGGGGGGGGGGGCCCCCCCCCCCCCCCCGGGGGGGGGGGTTGGTGGGGGCGGGTCGGGCGGAAGACCACCCACACGACGTCCGGGGGGGGGGAGCACACGGGTGGAG
>NZ_JBVJCD010000029.1:0-29138 GCF_055588985.1 Streptomyces sp. NPDC041970 | reverse complement strand
TTGTCCGCGGGATCTCCACCACCACAGACAAACGCGTAGCTGCCGAGACAACCCGTTTCCCCCACCCCCCCCCACCCCCCCCCCCCCCAACCCCGCCCCCCCCCCCCCCCCCCCCCGAGCCCCTGTCCACGTGGGTGGCGCGGTGCGGGGTCAGCCGATCGGCAGGCCGCCCACCGGCAGGCTGCCGGTGGGGAGACCGCCCGTGGGCAGGCCGTTGCCGGCCGCCTTGGCCACGTCGCCCACGACCTCGCCCGCGTTGCCCGCGGTCTGGCCGGCGGCCTGCTGGGCGGCCGGGATGGCCACCGCGCCGGCCTTGCCGACGGTCTTGCCCGCGGCCGGCACGGCCGTGCCGACGAGCCGGCTGCCGGCCTCGCCCACCGCCTTGCTGCCCTGCTGCGCGGTGGTGTCGACGGTGCCGCCCAGGTTGGCGCCGTCCAGGGCGGTCAGTCCGCCCAGGTTGGCCTGGGGGAGCTCTGCGGCGCTCGCGGCGCCGGCCGCACCGACCACGGGGGCTGCTCCGGCGGCGATCAGCAGCGCGGCACGGGCGATCCGACGGGTCAGGGGGAGGGACATGATGCTCCTTCGACGGGATGTCAACGGTGGCGGCGGCCCAGGGGCGTTCGCCGGTCCGGGGGTCGGACGCCCTGACAACAGGTCCGGGGGTGGGGAAGGTTGCGGTGGCCGAAGGTAAAGAGTGAGTAATGCGTCCGATAATCCGCAGTCGGCGGGCCCCGGTGGGCAACCCGTTCGGCAGCGCCGGGGAGAACCGTCACTTCTCTTGCCGCGCACGGAAAGCGGCGTCGGCGGACCGCCCCGCGCACCAGCGCCCCGCAGGGTGCCGGCGCGACCGCGACCAGGGCCCCTGCGGGTGACGCGGCGTACTACTGAGCGACCCGGATCACGACGGTCGCCGCGCCCGGTTCCCCGCCCTTCGCCCGTTCCGTCCGCCAGCCCGACGCGGCCTCCCAGACCCGGCCCGCATAGCCCACACGCTCGATCCGCAGCGCCTCGGCGTGCGCCACGGCCCAGTGCGCCAACTCCCAGCCCCGCCGCGGCGCGGCCCCGTCGCCGCCCCGCTCCGCCGTCGCCGGCACGGGGACCGGGACGGTCGCCGCGGCGGACGGGCCCGCCGCCTCCGCCGCGGGCAGCACGCCCTCGCCGAAGGCGCGCGCCAGCTCCCGCCGCACCCGCGCCGCGTCGCCCGGACCGCCGCCGGCCGCCGCGGAGGGGACGCAGTGCAGCGCGGCGGGCGCCCGCCCGGTCAGGGCGGCGGCCAGCAGCGCGGCGTCCGGCTCGTGCTTCGCGTACGCCTGCGGGAAGCCGCTGCGCTGCACCCGCTGCGCGGCCACGGTCAGCGGGAGCCGCGAGTAGCCCGGAACCTCCGCGAGCCGGTCGTAGAACGCCCCGGAGGAGTACACCGGGTCCATGATCCGCGCCGTGGCGCCCCACCCCTGCGAGGGGCGCTGCTGGAACAGCCCCACCGAGTCCCGGTCCCCGTGGTCGAGGTTGCGCAGCCCCGACTCCTGGAGCGCGGTGGCCAGCGCGATCGCCACCGCCCGCTCCGGCATCCCGCGCGCCGAGCCCACCGCGGAGATCGTCGCCGCGTTCGCCGCGCGCTCCGGGCTCAGCTCGTAGCGGTGCGAGCCGCCGCCCGGCCCGTCGGCCCGCACGGTGCAGCGCGGCGGGTTGCGGGAGCCGGAGACGTACTGCGCGGCCAGATAGCCGCCGAGCGCCACGAGCACGGCGAAGGCCACCGCGAGCCGGTGGTGCCGGCCGCGGCGCGAGGAGTTGACTGTCCGGTGCACACTCCCCACCGTACGTGAGGGAGCAGATCGGGACGCTACCGCCCAGAACGGGACGGGCGGCCCCGAACGGCCCGCGAGCCGCGTCCCTTAGGCTCGGGGCCATGGCCGACAGCACCCTTGACCTCACCCTGGACGGTCCGGCGCTCACCGCCCGACTCGTCGACTTCCCCTCGGTCAGCGGGGAGGAGAAGGCCCTCGCCGACGCGATCGAGTCGGCCCTGCGCGGCCTGCCCCACCTGACCGTCGACCGCCACGGCAACAACGTCGTCGCCCGCACGCACCTCGGCCGGGCCGAGCGCGTCGTGCTCGCCGGGCACATCGACACCGTGCCGATCGCCGACAACGTCCCCTCGCGCCTCGACGACGACGGCGTCCTCTGGGGGTGCGGGACCTCCGACATGAAGTCGGGCGTCGCCGTCCAGCTCCGGATCGCCGCCACCGTCCCCGAGCCCAACCGCGACCTGACCTTCGTCTTCTACGACAACGAGGAGGTCGCCGCCCACCTCAACGGCCTCGGCCGCATCGCCGAGGCCCACCCCGACTGGCTCGCCGGGGACTTCGCCGTCCTGCTGGAGCCCTCCGACGGCGAGGTCGAGGGCGGCTGCCAGGGCACCCTCCGGGTCCACCTGCGCACCACCGGGGAGCGGGCCCACTCCGCGCGCAGTTGGATGGGGTCCAACGCCGTCCACGCCGCCGCCCCCATCCTCGCCCGGCTCGCCGCGTACGAACCGCGCCGCCCGGTCGTCGACGGCCTCGAATACCACGAGGGCCTCAACGCGGTCGGCATCGAGGGCGGCGTCGCCACCAACGTCATCCCGGACGCCTGCACCGTCGTCGTCAACTACCGCTACGCCCCCGACCGCACCGAGGAGGAGGCGATCGCCCACGTCCGCGAGGTCTTCGCGGACTGCGCGGTGGCGGAGTTCGTCGTCGACGACCACTCCGGGGCCGCCATGCCCGGCCTCTCCCACCCCGCCGCGCAGGCGTTCATGAGCGCCGTCGGCGGCGCCGCCCGGCCCAAGTTCGGCTGGACCGACGTCTCCCGCTTCGGCGCGCTCGGCATCCCCGCCGTGAACTACGGCCCCGGCGACCCCATCTACGCCCACAAGCGCGACGAGCACGTGGCGGTCGACCGGATCACCCACTGCGAGGAGCGCCTGCGCTCCTGGCTGGCGGGCTGACGCACGGCATTCCCCCCTACGTAACCTCCGTGGATCTACGCTGGCCGGACAAGGCACGACGCAGGTGGAGGGAGCGGAACATGGGCAACGCCGAGGACGCGCGCATCCCACAGGGCGCGGAGGTCCCCGAGGGCGCGGTCGGCCCCGAGGAGCAGTGGCTGGGCCCCGTGGTGCGCCGCAGGGAGCAGGTCCAGCCCGGCACGACCGACCAGCGCCTGCTGGACACCGAGGGCGACTCCGAATGGGTGCACACCGACCCCTGGCGGGTGATGCGCATCCAGTCGGAGTTCGTCGAGGGCTTCGGCGCGCTCGCCGAACTGCCGAGCGCGATCAGCGTCTTCGGCTCGGCCCGCACCCCGGCAGGGTCCCCGGAGTACGACGCCGGGGTCCGGCTCGGCAAGGCGCTGGTCGAGGCGGGCTTCGCGGTGATCACCGGCGGCGGACCGGGCGCGATGGAGGCCGCCAACAAGGGCGCGCGGGACGCGAAGGGGGTCTCGGTCGGCCTCGGCATCGAGCTGCCCTTCGAGTCGGGGCTCAACCCGCACGTCGACATCGGCGTCAACTTCCGCTACTTCTTCGTCCGCAAGACGATGTTCGTGAAGTACGCCCAGGGGTTCGTGGTGCTGCCCGGCGGCCTCGGCACGCTGGACGAGCTGTTCGAGGCGCTCACCCTCGTCCAGACCGGCAAGGTCACCCGCTTCCCGATCGTCCTGTTCGGCACGGCCTACTGGGGCGGACTGGTCGACTGGCTCCGCGACACGGTGGTGGCCCAGGGCAAGGCGTCGGAGACGGACCTGATGCTCTTCCACGTGACCGACGACGTGGAGGAGGCGGTCGCCCTGGTGACGAAGGAGGTCGGCCGGTAGACCGGCCGGGGAGCGGGGCGGCGGCGTCCCGCTCCCCGCTCCCGAGGCCGGCCCGGCCCGTCAGGCCAGGCCCCGCCGCGCGACCGCCGGCGCCCGCCGGCCCGCGATCGACGCCACCATGTCGAGCACCTGCCGCGTCTCCGCCACCTCGTGCACCCGGTAGACCCGCGCCCCCAGCCATGCCGAGACCGCCGTCGTCGCCAGCGTGCCGATCACCCGCTCCTTCACCGGCCGGTCCAGCGTCTCCCCCACGAAGTCCTTGTTGGAGAGCGAGACCAGCACCGGCCACCCGGTCTCCGCCATCTCGTCGAGCCGCCGCGTCGCCTCCAACGAGTGCCGGGTGTTCTTCCCGAAGTCGTGCCCCGGATCGATCATGATCCCGTCCGGCCGCACCCCGAGCGCCACCGCCCGCTCCGCCAGCCCGGTCGTCACCCGCAGGATGTCCGCCATCACGTCGTCGTACGCCACCCGGTGCGGCCGGGTCCTCGGCTGCGCGCCGCCCGCGTGCGTGCACACGAGCCCCGCCCCGTACCGCGCGGCGACCTCCGCCAGCTTCGGGTCGACCCCGCCCCACGCGTCGTTCAGCACGTCCGCCCCGGCCTCGCAGACCGCCTCGCCCACCTCGTGCCGCCAGGTGTCCACGCTGATCACCACGTCCGGGTGGCGGCGGCGGACCTCCGCGACGAAGCCGACCGTACGGCGCGCCTCCTCCTCGGCGCTCACCTCGTCGCCGGGGCCCGCCTTCACCCCGCCGACGTCGATGATGGCGGCGCCCTCGGCCACCGCCCGCTCCACCCGGACGAGCGCGGGCTCGTCCGCGAACGTGGCGCCCTGGTCGTAGAAGGAGTCCGGAGTCCGGTTCACGATCGCCATGATCACCGGCTCGTGCGGACCGAACTCCCGCCGCCCCAGCCTGAGTGCACCGCTGCGCATCCCGTCTCTCCTCCTCAGTAGTCCGCCTGCGACCCTAGGGTCTCTCGTCCGGATCATGCCGGGCCCACGGGCCCGGCCCGCACGTCCGCGGCGCTCCCGCCGGTCGTCCGTGCCCCGAGGCGACGCCTCCTCCGCCCCGCGCCCGCACGCGCCGGGCCCCGCTCCCCGATCCGGCCGCCGATCCGAACGACAGACCCTAGTCGCCGGCCCGAACCGGCGCCGCCGCATGGCACGATCAGAGCCGGAATGAGGTTTTGCCCCCAGGGGAGATGCGCGTGTTCTGGTTCTTGCTGCTCACGATGGTCGTGGTCGTCACCGCAGTCACCCTGGTGGTGGTCGGCGGCGGAGGGAGCCCCGTGCTCCAGGACGTGCCGCCCGAGCGGTCCACCGACCCGCTGCCCGCGGACCGCCCGGTCGGCCGCGCGGACGTCGAGGCGCTGCTCCTGCCGATGGCCGTGCGCGGCTACCGGATGGTGGACGTCGACGAGGCGCTGTCCAGGCTCGGCGCCGAACTGGCCGAACGCGACGCGCGGATCGCGGAGTTGGAGTCCGCCCTCGCCGGGATGCAGGCGAAGGAGGTCACCACCGGGGCCGACCTCTTCGAGCGGCCGGGGGACCGGCCCGCCGACGACCGGGAGCCCGGCCCGGACCGCGCCGAGGACGGACGGTGAGCGGCTCGGCCGTCGAGGCCGCCGACGGCGGCGCCCGCTGCCCGTGGGCCCTGGCCACGGAGGACTACCTGGCCTACCACGACACCGAGTGGGGCCGCCCGGTCCACGGGGACGACGCCCTGTTCGAGCGGCTGAGCCTGGAGGCGTTCCAGTCCGGGCTCTCCTGGCTCACGATCCTGCGCCGCCGCGACACCTTCCGCACGGCCTTCGCGGGGTTCCGGATCGGGGCGGTCGCCGCGTTCACCGACGCCGACCGGGAACGGCTCCTCGCCGACCCCGGCATCATCCGCAACCGGGCCAAGGTCGACGCCACCCTCGCCAACGCCGAGGTGCTCGCCGGCTGGCCGGCCGGCGAGCTGGACGAGCTGATCTGGTCCTACGCCCCCGACCCGGCCGGCCGGCCCGTCCCGCGCACGCTCTCGGACGTGCCGGCCGTGACGCCCGAGTCCACCGCGCTCGCCAAGGAGCTGAAGCGGCGCTCGCTGCGCTTCGTCGGCCCCACCACCGCCTACGCCCTGATGCAGGCGTGCGGACTGGTCGACGACCACCTCGCGTCGTGCGTGGCCCGCGGCGGCCGCCGGTGAGCGGCTACCTCCCGAGGTAGACCGGCTTCTCCTTGGCGAGGAACGCCTCCACCGCGATGGCGTGGTCCTGCGACGCGCCCGCCCTGGTCTGCAGCTCGTCCTCCTTCTCCAGGGTCTGCGCCAGCGTGTGCCCGGCCCCGTACGCGAGCGACTCCTTCAGCGCCGCGTACGCCACCGTGGGGCCCTCCGCCAGGGTCCGGGCCACCGCCGCCGCCTGCTCGGCCAGCTCGGCCGCCGGGACCACGCGGTCGACGGCGCCCAGCTCGTACGCCTCCTGGGCGGTGATCGAACGCGGGAAGAGCAGCAGGTCGGCGGCGCGGCTGCGCCCGACCAGTCGGGGCAGGGTCCAGGAGACGCCCGAGTCGGCGGTCAGGGCGACGCCCGCGAACGAGGTGGTGAAGGTCGCGGTGTCGGCGGCCACCCGGTAGTCGGCCGCCAGGGCGAAGCCGAAGCCCGCACCGGCCGCCACGCCGTTGACCCCGGCGACGACCGGCTTGGCCATCTCGGTGATCGCCCGCACGATCGGGTTGTAGTGCTCCCGCACCGTGCTCAGCGCGTTGCCGCTCCCCGCCTCGCGGGTCGCCATGAGCGTGGCGACGTGCTCCCTGAGGTCCTGGCCGACGCAGAAGGCCCGGCCGGTGGCCGTGAGGAGGACCGCCCGGACGCCGGCGTCCGCCGACGCCGCCAGCAGCGCGTCCCGCAGGGCGACCTTCGCCGCCGTGTCCATCGCGTTCATCGCGTCCGGTCGGTTGAGCGTGATCGTCGCCAGACCGCCGCTCACGTCGTACAGGACCGTGTTCTCCCGCTCGTCGGCCATCGCGGTATCCCCTCGCTGCTCGGGCATCGTTGCCACTGGAGGCAAGCATGGCCGACGCCGGCCGGGGGAGGGATGTGACCTACGTCTAACAATTGACGCGCCGCCGGGGGGCCGGGGCGGCGCAGTATCGCAGCCCGATCGCCGAATTGAGGGGTTTTGCGCGAGCGCGTTGCGCAAGCGATGCCGACCGATGTTGGTCATCGGGGTCCCTGATGCGGGATAATGGCGGAGAAGCAATGTGTTCGATGCCGGTGAGGCAGCGCCTGTCATGGGGCCGCCGGTTGCGATGAGCTGGTTTCAGGAAGGGGAACGAGCATGGCGGCCATGAAGCCGCGGACGGGCGACGGCCCGCTCGAGGTGACAAAGGAGGGGCGGGGCATCGTCATGCGCGTTCCGCTCGAAGGCGGCGGTCGGCTTGTCGTCGAGCTGACCCCGGACGAGGCCGATGCCCTCGGTGACGCGCTGAAGAAGGTTGTCGGCTGACGCGGAACGCCCATCCACCTGCACCACTGCCCCGGCACGGAATCCGTGCCGGGGCAGTGGTGCGTCCGGGGCCGGGCGTACGGGTCAGCCGCGCCGCACCGCGCAGAGCAGGCCGTCCCCGACCGGCAGCAGGGTCGACATCAGCTCCTGGCTCTCGCGCACCGCTCGCAGCAGGTCGCGCAGGCGCAGCACCTCGGCCGGCTGGGCGGCCGAGTCGACCGTGCGGCCGTCCGCGAAGACGCCCTCGAAGCAGACCAGGCCGCCGGGGCGCAGCAGGCGCAACGATTCAGCGAGGCAGTCCAGGCTCTCCAGCCGGTCGCCGTCGCAGAAGACGAGGTCGTAACCGCCGTCCGCGAGGCGCGGCAGGACGTCCAGGGCGCGGCCGGGGATGAAGCGGGAGCGGTTGGAGGCGAAGCCCGCCTCGCGGAACGCCTCGCGGGCGAACTGCTGGCGCTCGGGCTCCGGGTCCACCGTGGTCAGCACGCCGTCCGGCCTCATGCCGTGCAGCAGGTAGATGCCGGACACGCCGGTGCCCGTGCCGATCTCCGCCACCGCTTTGGCGTCCGCGGCGCCCGCCAGCAGGCGCAGCGCGGCGCCGGTGCCCGGTGACACCGAGCGGAGCCCCAGCTCGCGAGCCCGTTCACGGGCCCGGTGCAGGGCTTCGTCCTCGGCGACAAAGGCGTCGGCGAACGCCCAGCTCGTCTGCCGGTTGGCGGTAATGACCCTCTCCTGTCCCCGTAGTTGGCGCAACGGTGACTGTATCCGCTGCGCACGGGAACCCGCAGATGGGACCGGGCGTTGTGGGAAGAGTGGGGAGAGTGCGGCGGACCGGACCGCGGATCGGGCCGGCGAGCGGCGGCCGGTTCCGGGCTGTGCCCGGCCCCACCAGGGAAAAGGCTTATCCGGAGCTAACGGGCGAGGTGGCTATGGTAGGGGCTCCACTGGACACCACCAGAGCCGATAGGGGAGGTGCGGCTGCGCCTGTGGATCGGGGAGGGATGCTGCGGCGCCTTCTCGGATCGGCGGGTGAGCCGAAATCCGTGACCGACATCGCTGACCGTTCTTCCGAAGTCTCCGCACCGACCGCGACCTTCGCCTCTGATGCGGATTCTCAGGCGTGGACCCCGCCCTCATGGGAAGAGATCGTCAGCACGCACAGCGGTCGCGTGTACCGCCTCGCCTACCGGCTGACGGGAAACCAGCACGACGCCGAGGACCTCACCCAGGAGGTCTTCGTCCGGGTGTTCCGCTCCCTGTCGACGTACACGCCGGGCACGTTCGAGGGCTGGCTGCACCGCATCACGACCAATCTCTTCCTCGACATGGTGCGCCGCAAGCAGCGCATCCGGTTCGACTCGCTCGGCGACGACGCCGCCGAGCGGCTGCCCAGCCGCGAGCCGTCCCCGCAGCAGGTCTTCAACGACACCCACTTCGACGCCGACGTGCAGCAGGCGCTGGACACCCTCGCGCCCGAGTTCCGCGCGGCCGTGGTCCTCTGCGACATCGAGGGCCTCAGCTACGAGGAGATCGCGGCCACCCTCGGGGTCAAGCTCGGCACCGTCCGCAGCCGCATCCACCGGGGCCGGTCGCACCTGCGCAAGGCGCTCAAGCACCGCTCGCCCGAGGCCCGCGCCGAGCAGCGGTCCCTGGCGGACGCGGTCCTGGCGGGGGAGGGAGGATCGGCGTGAGCGGCACAGGCCCGACCCCCGCGGAAGCGCACCTGGGGGACCGGCTCGCCGCGCTGGTCGACGGCGAGCTGAAACACGACGCCCGCGAGCGGGTCCTGGCCCACCTGGCGACCTGCGGCAAGTGCAAGGCCGAGGCCGACGCCCAGCGCCGCCTCAAGAGCGCCTTCGCCATGTCCTCCTGTCCCTCGCCCTCCGAGGGGTTCCTGGCCCGCCTCCAGGGCCTTCCCGGCGGCTCCGACGACGGCTCCGGCCGGCCGTTCGGCGGGGGCGGCCCGTTCGCCGGCGAGTTCCACCCCGGCCCGCGGCCCTCCGGGCGCACCACCCGCGCCGACGCCCCGCCCTCCCCGTTGGACGGCTTCGGCTACCTCCCCGCCGCGCACGGCTCCTCCGCCGCGCTGCCCGGCGGGGGCGGCCCCGGCGCGCTCCTGCGCCTCCACGAGGCGGCCCGCGACGCGGACCGTTCGCCGTGGCGCGGACGCCGTTTCGCGTTCGCCGCGGCCGGTGCGGTCTCCCTCGCGGCCATCGCCCTCGGCGGCGCCCTGCCGCTGGACTCCGGCCCCGACGCCCCGCTGCGCGCCGAGGGCGGCGGGAACACGGTGACGCCCCTGGAGGCCGGGCGCCGCGCGGAGGGCGGGACCACCGCCATCGGCCGGCGGGGCGGCGCGCTCGCCGTGACCGACGCCCCGGCCGGGCGCTCGCGGACCGGCACGGCCCCGGCGGAGGCCGGCGCCCCGTCCGTGCTCCCCACCGCGGCGGTGGGCCCGGTGGCCCGACCGGCGGCACCGCCGATCGTGCCGCCGCCGCTGCTGGGCGTCTCCGCGCAGGCCGGGCACCCCTTCACCCAGCCCGTGCTGAACGTGTCCGTGCCCCCGTTGATACGCCCGACCGGTTCCGGCGCCCCGCTGCTCGCGGCGGCTCTCGGCAGCGGGGCGCAGGCGAAGAGGGCCCCGGCGCCGACCCCCTCGGGACCGGTCCCGTCCGTGCCCGCCAACGATCTGGTGAGCCCCCTCTCCCCTCGGCGGTGACGGGCCCCTGCGCGGGACTTCGCAAACCTGGTTGAATTCCGGTGAGGCACGCCTCTGTGGGGCGTGCGGAGGCCAGTTGCGGGGAGAGCATGGACGACGGGAAGCCCACCGGGCCGCAGGCGAAGTGGTGGAGCCGCCCCCCGGCGGTGCCCGCCGACCGTACGGAGCCGGGGAGCGGCCCGACCGCTCCCACCGGCCCCGCGACAGCGGCCGCGGACGGCCTCGCGCCCGCGCCGGACCCCGAGACCACCGGTACCCCCGCGCCGGGCCCCGCCTCCACCAGCCCCGTGCCGACCGGTCGCACCGCGCCGGCCCCCGCCGCGCCGGCCCCCGCCTCCACCAGTGCCGCCGCGCCCGACGCCGCCGCGCCGGGCCCCGCCTCCACCAGCCCCGTGCCGACCGGTCGCACCGCGCCGGACCCCGAGGCCACCAGTGCCACCGCGCCCGACGCCGCCGCGCCGGACCCCGAGACCGCCGCGCCCGACGCCGCCGCCCCCCGTCCCGCCGTTCCCGCGCCCGCCGCCCCCGGCGACCGGGTGGCGGCCGCGCCGCCCGTGGCCGGAGCCCCCGCGCCGCTCTCCGCGGCGACTGCGGCGACCGGACAGGAGGCGGCGGTCCGCCCGCACGGGCAGCCGCTGCACGAGCCCGACGCGTACAGCACCCCGCCCTACGGCGACCCCGGCCCCTGGGCCCCCGCCCCGCCGGTGCAGCGCCCCACCCCGCCCCACGGCACCGTCGTACCGCCGCAGGCCGCCGGCCCGCTCCCGCCGTACGGGACCGCGAACGGCGCGGGCGTCCCGGCCCCCGCCCCCGCCCCGCGGCCGCCGCACGGAACCGCCGGGCCCGTGCCGCCGCGCCCGTACGGGCAGTGGCTCCAGTACGACCCGTGGGGCGCTCCGGGGCAGCCGCTGACCCAGCAGGGTCCGGCGGAGGGCGTCGAACCGGGTCGGCGCGGGCGCCGCCGGGGCGGGGCGTTCGCCGGGGCCCTCCTGCTGACCCTGGTCGCGAGCGGCATCGGCGGCGGAGTCGGCGCGTACATCGAGCGCAACGGCGGACTGACCACCGTCGAGCTGCCCCAGGCCGCCCCCGACGGCGGCGAGCGGTCCCCCACCAGCGTGGCGGGCATCGCCGCCAGCGCCCTGCCCAGCGTGGTCACCCTGCACGTCAGCGGCTCCGCGGAGTCCGGCACGGGCACCGGCTTCGTCCTCGACGGCCGGGGCCACATCCTCACCAACAACCACGTCGTCGCCCCGGCCGGCACGGGCGGGGACATCACCGTGACGTTCAGCACCGGCGAGACGGCGGCCGCCGAGCTGGTCGGCAAGGACAGCGGCTACGACCTCGCGGTCGTCAAGGTCCGCGGGGTCCGGGGGCTCAAGCCCCTGCCCCTGGGCAACTCGGACAACGTGCGGGTCGGGGACCCGGTGGTGGCCATCGGCGCCCCCTTCGACCTGTCCAACACGGTGACCTCGGGCATCATCAGCGCCAAGCAGCGGCCGATCACCGCGGGCGGCGAGAAGGGCGACGGCAGCGACATCAGCTACGTCGACGCGCTCCAGACCGACGCCCCGATCAACCCCGGCAACTCCGGCGGCCCGCTGGTCGACGCCCAGGCCCGCGTCATCGGCATCAACAGCGCCATCCGGGCGGCCGACAGCGGCGGGGGCCCCGGAGCGGGCGGCCAGTCCGGCTCCATCGGCCTCGGCTTCGCGATACCGATCAACCAGGGCAAGCGCGTCGCCGAGGAGCTGATCAGCACCGGCCGGGCGACCCACCCGGTCATCGGCGTCACGCTGGACATGAAGTACACCGGTGACGGGGCCAAGGTCGGAGCCGAGGGGGCCGGCGGCGGACCGGCCGTCGCGAAGGGCGGTCCCGCCGCGGCGGCGGGCATCCGCTCGGGCGACGTCATCACCGAGGTCGAGGGCCGGCGAGTGCACAGCGGGGAGGAGCTGATCGTGAAGATCCGCGCCCACCGCCCCGGCGACGAGCTGGAGCTCCTGCTCGTCCGAGGTGGCCAGGAACGCACGGTGACGTTGACGCTCGGTTCGGCGAGCGGCACGTGACGGCCATCGCGAGGTACCGCCGGGACACGTTCGACAGGTACCGTTGAGCGGTCCGGAGACACGGGGCGGGATCGCACGGAGACCACGCGGCGAACACGAGGAGCGGCAAGGTGTTCAATGACATAGGCGCACTGGAGCTGTTGACGCTCGGGGTGCTGGCCGTGCTGGTCTTCGGCCCCGACAAGCTGCCCAAGCTGATCCAGGACGTCACGCGCACCCTCCGCAAGGTGCGCGAGTTCTCCGACAGCGCCAAGGAGGACATCCGCTCGGAGCTGGGCCCGCAGTTCAAGGACTTCGAGTTCGAGGACCTCAACCCCAAGACGTTCGTCCGCAAGCAGCTCATGGACGGCAACGACGACCTGGGGCTGAAGGAGATCCGCGAGAGCTTCGACCTGCGCAAGGAGATGGCCGACGTCACCGACGCGGTCAACGGCCGCTCGAGCGCCGCGTCCGATTCCGCCAACAGTGCGGCGGGCGGCTCGGCCGGCGGAGCCGCGACCAGTCTCGCCAAGACCGGTGACGCCGCCCCTGACCTGCTGAAGAAGGCCCCGGCGGCGGCTCGGCCCGAGCGCCCGCCGTTCGACGCAGACGCCACCTGACCCCCGGCAATCCCGACTCGCCCGGACGGTATGGCTATCCTCCATCTGTCCGGTTGCGAGGATGCCCACGCCCGCGGGGGGCGGGCCGCTCCGGATCAGCACTGATCGAGGAGGCGGCCGCGCAGATGGAGACGACGAGTCGGGTGGACACGGACGGTGCGCCGGACACGGCCACGGCGGAGAGAGCGCCGAGACGCCGGGGCGACGTCGACGGCTACCTGCGAGCGGCCTTCCCCTGGTACGGCCTGGACGAGGCCTTCACCGGCCCCCGCTGGCTGATGCAGGTGGGCGCCGCGGCGGACGGCACGGTGCAGCACGGCGCCACCGGGCACGGCGACGAACCCTCGGTGAAGGCGGACGCCACGGCCGAGAAGGAACGGTTCGCGGCGGTCATCACGGTGGGCGCGAGCCCCGTCCGGCGCAGCGGCGACGGCACGGGCGTGCTGGACGCCACCACGGTCTCCTCGGCGGCCTGGCTCGCGGGCTCGGGGCTGCTGGCGTACACGTGGCCGCCGCAGTTGGACCACGCCCTGCGCGACGACTGGCTGGACCAGCAGACCGAGACGGCGTTCGCCCTCGCCGACGACCTCGGCGGCGCGCACTGGTCGACCCTCTCCCTGCCGGTGGACGGGGTGCCGGTGGAGTTCCACTACCGCGAGTCCGAGTTCGGCTGGGTGCTCGCCGGATCGGCGCACGACGGCGTCCACATCGGGGCGTACGGGCGGGGCATGAGCGCCTACGGGCTGGGCTTCGCGGTCATCGAGGACCTCACCGCCTACACGACGTGAGCCCCCGGCCCTGACACGGGCGGCCGGAGCGCGGGAGGGGCCGGAGCGCCGGGGCGGGCGGGCCCTCCCGGCGCTCCTGGAGGACCGTCAGAACTTGTTGCGCGGGGTGATGCCCAGCGACATGCCGGACAGGCCGCGCCGGCGGCCGCCCAGCTTCTCCGCGATCGAGCGCAGCGCGCTGCCGGCCGGGGAGTCCGGGTCGGACAGGACCACCGGCTTGCCCTCGTCGCCGCCCTCGCGCAGCCGTACGTCGATCGGGATGGAACCGAGCACCGGCACCTCCGCGCCGACCGTCCTCGTCAGGCCCTCCGCGACCCGCGCGCCGCCGCCCGAGCCGAAGACGTCGACCATCTCGTCGCAGTGCGGGCACGGCATCCCCGACATGTTCTCGACCACGCCGACGATCTTCTGGTGGGTCTGCACCGCGATGGAGCCGGCCCGCTCGGCGACCTCGGCCGCCGCCTGCTGCGGGGTCGTGACGACCAGGATCTCCGCGTTCGGCACGAGCTGCGCCACGGAGATCGCGATGTCGCCCGTGCCCGGCGGCAGGTCCAGGAGCAGGACGTCGAGGTCGCCCCAGTACACGTCGGCGAGGAACTGCTGGAGCGCCCGGTGCAGCATGGGGCCGCGCCAGACCACGGGCGCGTTGCCCGGAGTGAACATGCCGATGGAGATGACCTTCACGCCGTGCGCCGACGGCGGCATGATCATGTTCTCGACCTGGGTGGGCTTGCCGTCCGCCCCGAGCATCCGGGGCACGCTGTGGCCGTAGATGTCCGCGTCCACGACGCCGACCTTGAGCCCGTCGGCCGCCATCGCCGCCGCGAGGTTCACGGTCACCGAGGACTTGCCGACGCCGCCCTTGCCGGAGGCGACCGCGTACACCCTGGTCAGGGAGCCCGGCTGGGCGAACGGCACCTCGCGCTCGGCGGTGGAGCCGCGCAGCGTGCTCGCCAGGTCCTTGCGCTGCTCGTCGCTCATGACGTCGAGGGTCACCTCGACCCGCGAGACGCCCTCGACCCGCGCGACCGCCTCGGTCACGTTCCGGGTGATCGTCTCGCGCATCGGGCAGCCGGAGACGGTGAGATACACCGTGACAGCGACCACACCGTCAGGATCGATCTCCACCGATTTCACCATGCCCAGCTCGGTGATCGGGCGGTGGATCTCCGGGTCGTTCACTGTCGCCAGTGCCTCAAGCACCGCGTCTTCCGTAGCCATACCGACGATGTTACGGCGCGCGGCCCCGCTCGCGGGCGGCCCGTCACCGGTCGCGTTCGTCACTCTCGGCCGGGAACGGCGCCTGCCGGTCCTCCATGTCCTTCACCAGGTCCTGGAGTTCGGAGCGGATCCAGTCACGGGTGGCGACCTCGCCGAGGCCCATCCGCAGTGCCGCGATCTCCCGCGTCAGGTACTCCGTGTCGGCGATGGAGCGCTCGTTCTGCTTGCGGTCCTGCTCGTGGGTGACCCGGTCGCGGTCGTCCTGCCGGTTCTGCGCCAGCAGGATCAGCGGCGCGGCGTAGGAGGCCTGGAGCGAGAGCATCAGCGTCAGGAAGATGAACGGGTACTCGTCGAAGCGCAGGTTCTCCGGGGCGAAGATGTTCCACACCACCCAGAGGATGATGATCAGCGTCATCCAGACGATGAACCGCCCGGTCCCCAGGAAGCGGGCGATCCGCTCCGAGAACCGGCCGAACGCCTCCGGGTCGTACTCCGGCAGCAGCCGCCGCCGCGGGGCCTTCGGCTGGTCGAGGCGGGTACGGGGCGGGCGCACCAGGCCCGAGGCGCCGGTCGACGCCGCCTTCGCGCGCTCATCGCCCGCCATGGCCGATCCCCTCCTCCCCGTGCAGGTCCGTCTCGCGCCAGTCGTCCGGCAGCAGGTGGTCCAGGACGTCGTCCACGGTCACCGCGCCCAGCAGCGAGCCGCTCTCGTCCACGACGGGCGCGGAGACCATGTTGTACGCGGCCAGATAGCTGGTCACCGTCGGCAGCGGGGTGTCCGGCGACAGCGGCACCAGGTCGCTGTCGACGAGCGAGCTGACCAGCGTGAACGGCGGATCGCGCAGCAGCCGCTGGAAGTGGACCGTGCCCAGGTACTTCCCGGTCGGGGTCTCGTCCGGCGAGCGGCACACGTACACCTGCGCGGCCAGCGCGGGCGACAGGTCCGACTGCCGCACCCGCGCGAGCGCGTCGGCCACCGTCGCGTCCGGCCGCAGCACGATCGGCTCGGTCGTCATCAGGCCGCCCGCCGTCCGCTCCTCGTAGGACAGCAGGCGGCGCACGTCGGCGGCGTCGTCCGGCCGCATCAGGGCCAGCAGCCGCTCCTTGTCCTCCTCCGGCAGCTCGGAGAGGAGGTCGGCCGCGTCGTCCGGGTCCATCGCCTCCAGGACGTCGGCGGCCCGCTCCTCCGCGAGCTTGCCGATGATCTCCACCTGGTCGTCCTCGGGCAGCTCCTCCAGGACGTCGGCGAGCCGGTCGTCGTCCAGGGCCGCGGCGACCTCCACCCGGCGCTTGGGGGAGAGGTGGTGCAGGGCGTTGGCGACGTCGGTGGGGCGCAGCCGCTCGAACGTGGCGACCAGGTTCTCCGCGCCCTGGCCGTGCTCCTCCAGCGAGAAACCGCTGACCGCCGACCACTCCACCGTCAACGTCTCGCCCTTGCGGCGCAGCGCGCCGCCGCGCCCCTTGCGGACGAAGTACTTGTCGATCTCCCAGTCCCGGCGGGCCGGGAGCTGCTGGATGGCCACGTCCAGGACGGTGACCTCCTCGTCGCTCTCCACCAGCCGCACCCGGCGGTCCAGGAACTCCCCGAGGACGAGGCGCTCGGTGGGCCGCTGCTCGAAGCGCCGCATGTTGACCACGCCGGTGGTGATGACCTGGCCCGACTCCACGCCCGTCACCCGCGTCATCGGCAGGAAGATCCGCCGGCGGCTGATCACCTCGACCACCAGCCCCAGGATGCGCGGCGGACGGCCGCCGACCCGCAGCATCGCCACCAGATCGCGGACCCGGCCCACCTGGTCCCCGTTCGGGTCGAAGACCGGGACCCCGGACAGGTGCGAGACGAAGACCCGCGGGGCGCCTGCGGCCATGCTCCGCCTCCTGCGTCGTCCGTGCCGGGCCCGTGCGACGGGGTGCGTCACCCGTCGGCCCGACGGCGTCCACCAGCGGATTTCACCGGTACGCCGGGTTCAGGCTAGCCCGTGGAGCCGCGCCGCGCCCCGGCGGGCCCGTCCGTACGGCTGGCTGCGGAGCGGGGCCCGGCAGCCCGGTACGCTGCCGTCTGCCACCCCCGATCGCCGTTGAGAGGCAGTCCGCCCGTGACCTCTTTCGCCCCGGCCGCGCGGCGCCGTCGCCGCACCGCCCTCGCCCTCGTGCTGTGCGGGGGGCTCGCCGCGGCCCTCACCGCCTGCGCCGCGGAGGAGGACCCGGACAAGGGGACCAACGGGGTCGGGAAGCTCTCCGCGACCGAGATCGACACCAGGGCGCGGGCGGCGGCCGACACCGCGACCGCCGTACGGCTGTCGGGCACGCTCGTCAGCAAGGGCGGCTCCTACCGCCTCGACATGAGGCTCAGCGCGCGGGGCGGCGTGGGGTCGGTGACCTCCAAGGAGCGGACCTTCGCCCTGCTGCGCGTCGACGACGAGCTGTTCCTCAAGGCGGGGGCCGACTTCTGGACGCACGAGGAGAGCGGCGGCGGGGCGGGCGGCGCCGACGCCGCGGCGGCGGAGAAGCTGGGCGGCAAGTACGTCAAGGTCCCCGAGGGCGACCCCAGCTACCAGCAGTTGCGCGGCTTCACCGACAAGAAGGTCCTGCTCGACGGGTTGCTCGCGCTGAACGGCAAGCTCGACAAGGGCGGCCGCGACACGGTCGCCGGCCACCGCACCATCCAGATCCTCGGCGGCCGGGGGGAGGGCGGGGCGTTCGACGTCTCGCTGGAGGAGAAGCCGTATCCGGTGCGGGTGGCCCGCGGCGGCGGCGGGGGCACGGTCTCGCTGTCCGACTGGGGGCAGGTCTTCCCCCTGGAGGCGCCCGAGGAGGACGACACCGTCGACTACGGCGGCCGGCTCCCCAAGTCCTCGGGCTGACCGCCCCGGCCGCGGGTCAGCGCGGGCGGCGGCGCCTCAGCAGCAGCCGGGGCAGCGCCGCCGGGACCGGCCGCCGGGTGGTGGCCGGGGTCGGCAGCGGAACGGCCGCCAGCGAGGCGTCCGGCAGGGCGGTGTCGACCTCCGCCGGCGACAGCCGCACCACCGAGCACTCCCGCGCCCACCGCTCCGTCATCCGCTCGGCGTCGGGCGCGTTGAGCCGCTTGCCCCGCAGCTCGGCCACCGCCGCCTCCCACTCCGCCGAGTGCGGGGCGAGGAACCGCACGGCCGCGGTCCACGCGACGATCCGGCCGCCCTTGTCCTTGCTCCGTACGGTGACCTCGGCGGTGCCGCCGTCGACGACGCCCTCGGGCAGCGGCTGCTCGCCGGGGCCGCCCGCCACGAGATGCGCCGCGCCCTCGTGCCAGACGTGCCACACGGGACGGGCCGGTCCGGCGCCCCGGAGCCAGACGAGGCCGGACTTCTTCGTGGCCTCCTCGACGAGGGCCCGGTCCAGCAGCGCGTCGGCGGCGTCGGGCGGGGGCGCGTGAGTCATGGGCGCGAGCTTACCCAGCGGCCGGCCGCGGCGCGGAGCCCGCGGCGGCGCCGTCGTCAGAGCCAGCCGTTGCGCTTGAGGATGCGGTGGATGGAGAAGCAGACGACGCCGATGACGCCCAGCACCATCGGATAGCCGTACTCCCACTCCAGCTCCGGCATGTGGTCGAAGTTCATGCCGTAGACGCCGCAGATCATCGTCGGCACGGCGATGATCGCCGCCCAGGAGGTGATCTTGCGCATGTCCTCGTTCTGCGTGACGGTCGCCTGCGCGAGGTTGGCCTGGAGGATGGAGTTCAGCAGTTCGTCGAAGCCCAGGACCTCCTCCTGGACGCGCGCGAGGTGGTCGGCGACGTCGCGGAAGTACTTCTGGATGTCGGGGTCGACCAGCCGCATCGGGCGCTCGCTCAGCAACTGCATCGGCCGCAGGAGCGGCGAGACGGCCCGCTTGAACTCCAGCACCTCGCGCTTGAGCTGGTAGATCCGGCCCGCGTCCGAACCGCGCGGGGAGCCCTTGGCCGGGGTGGAGAACACGTCGATCTCCACCTCGTCGATGTCGTCCTGCACCGCCTCGGCCACCGCGATGTACCCGTCCACCACGTGGTCGGCGATGGCGTGCAGCACCGCGGACGGCCCCTTGGCCAGCAGCTCGGGGTCGTCCTGGAGGCGGTGGCGCAGCGCGCGCAGGGAGCCCTGGCCGCCGTGCCGGACGGTGATGACGAAGTCCCGGCCGGTGAAGCACATCACCTCGCCGGTCTCCACGACCTCGCTGGTCGCGGTCAGTTCGGCGTGCTCCACGTAGTGGATGGTCTTGAAGACGGTGAACAGCGTGTCGTCGTACCGCTCCAGCTTGGGCCGCTGGTGGGCGTGGACGGCGTCCTCGACGGCCAGCGGGTGGAGGCCGAACTCGCGGGCGATGCCCGCGAACTCGGCCTCCGTCGGCTCGTGCAGGCCGATCCACGCGAAGCCGCCGTCCTCCCGCACCTGGAGCATCGCCTCGTGCGGGGTCGGGGCCGCCGGCCCCGCCAGCCGGCGGCCGTCGCGGTAGACCGCGCAGTCGACGACGGCGCTGGAGGCGGACGGGTCGCGGGTGGTGTCGTACCCGCTGTACGGGGCGCTGTTCTTGCGGAGGGACGTACGCAGGGACGGGCGCACGGCGGCGCGCAGGTCACGGATCATCGACATGGCTGACTCCTTCACGGAGGGCCGTCGGCGAGGGCGTGGAACAGCCCGGAACGAGGACGTGCGCGCACGTCCGCAAAGCGGGCGGCACCGCGCGGGCGCGATGACGGCGTTCGCTACAGACAGGCAAAAACGAGAGGCTCTTCCGTCGCGCGAACTGCTGCCGGGGCGTCACCCGGACACGACGCGGGGGTCGTTCCGGAATGACCGACGAGGCGTCGGATCAACGGGAAAGGCGAGGCGCGGAAGAGCGGTCGGTACTGCACGGTCGACTTGGATCCATGGCAGTCCCCACCTCCTCCGGCCGGTCCCCCGTGGGGGACGACGTGTCGTCGGGACGAAGAGAGCGACGCTTCTGCGTACTGTCCCGACCGGCGGCCAGGCTATCAGCCGCCCCAGGCCCAATCCCCTACTTTGCCCAACTCCCACGCGATCTATGCTCGCCGCATGGCAGAAATTCTCCCGCTGGTCGAGTCCCGGCTCCGTTCCGCCCTCGGGGAACCCGACGCCCGCGCCGAGGTGACCTTCCTCGGCACGGACCGGATCGAGGTGCTGCGCTTCCGGGACGGCGACGTGGTGCGCTACGCCACGCTCGGCATGTCCGGGCAGCCGATGGCCGACCCGACCTCGCCGCTCGCCGACCCGGTGAAGGGGCCCCGCGCCGAGCTGGTCCTCTCCGTACGCGGCGGCCTCGCCGACACCGACCGGGTGCTGCGCCCGCTCGCCGTGCTGGCCGCCTCCCCGCAGGTCGAGGGGGTCGTGGTGGCCCCCGGCGCCTCGCTGGACCTGGGGGAGCCGCTGTGGGGCGGGGCGCCGTTCACCTCCGTGCTGGTGGCGGAGTCCGGCGGGCTGGTGGAGGACCTGGAGCTGGACGCGCCGATGGACCCGGTGCGCTTCCTGCCGCTGCTGCCGATGACCCCCAACGAGGCCGCCTGGAAGCGGGTGCACGGCGCGCAGGAGCTCCAGGAGCGCTGGCTCTCGCACGGCACGGACCTGCGGGACCCGCTGCGCCCCTCCGTCCCGCTGGACTGAGCCCCCGCACCGGACGGGTGACCGTCCTTGACGCGGGGACCGGCGGGGAGGACCGTTGGGGACTATGAGGGGCGAACCCAGTTGCCCGAAATGCGGTGGCCGGGTCAGGGCGCCCGGTCTCTTCGCCGACTCCTGGCAGTGCCCGGCGCACGGCCCCATCCACCCCATGCAGCCGGTCGTCCCGCCGAGCGTCGAGGCGCTCGGCGTGGTCGTGCACCGCGCGCGGGTCCCCGTCTGGATGCCCTGGCCCCTCCCGGTGGGCTGGCTGTTCACCGGGGCGGCCAGCGCGGGCGACGACCGCGGCGGCGGCCGGGCCAGCGCCGTCGCCTGCTCCGGGCCCGGACCGCTGGGCGGCATGGGCGAGCTGCTGCTCGTCGCCGAGGAGCTGGGCGTGGGGCTCGGGGCCCGTTACGCGGGCATCGACGGCCCCGACCCCGGCCCCCGCATGGACATCGCCGCCGCCCCCGACGCCAAGGTGCACGCCGCCGGCCGCCCGACCCCGCTCTGGCACGTACGGGGCGTCCCCGAGGACCGCGCCGTCTTCGCGGGCGAGGCGCGCGGCCTGTGGCTGTGGGCGATCCTCTGGCCCGAGCAGTCCGGGCTGCTGATGTACGACGAGCTGGTGCTGACCGATCTGCGGGACGCCGGGGGAGAGGTGGACCTCGTCCCGTGCGGCGCGCTCACCCCGCGCCTGCTCACCGTCCCCGGCGCGCCGCCCCGGCAGGCCACCGGCGAGCGCTGAGGGCCCGACCGCGCCCCGCGCCGGGGCGCGGAGCGCCGGATTCCGTGCGCCGGCGGAGCGGGGCGCGGGCGGCCGGGGGCGGGGTGCGCGGCGGTTATCCTTGAGCGTCCCCCGTCCGCCCGCGAGCCCCGGAGTCAGCCGTCGTGCGCATCGACCTGCACACCCACTCCACCGCCTCGGACGGCACGGACACCCCCGCCGAGCTGGTCGCCAACGCCGCCGCCGCGGGCCTGGACGTCGTCGCGCTCACCGACCACGACACCGTCGGCGGCCACCGGCAGGCGCTCGACGCGCTGCCCGAAGGGCTCACCCTCGTCACCGGCGCCGAGCTGTCCTGCCGCCTCGACGGCGTGGGCGTGCACATGCTGGCGTACCTCTTCGACCCCGCCGAGCCCGCGCTGGAGCGCGCACGCGAACTGGTCCGCGACGACCGCGTGCCGCGCGCCCGCGAGATGGTCCGCAAGCTCCGCGCCCTGGACGTCCCCATCACCTGGGAGCGGGTCGCCCGCATAGCCGGGGACGGCTCGGTCGGCCGCCCGCACGTGGCGGCCGCCCTCGTCGAGCTGGGCGTCGTCGCCACCGTCTCCGACGCCTTCACCCCGGCGTGGCTGGGCGACGGCGGACGGGCCCACGCCGAGAAGCACGAGCTGGACCCCTTCGAGGCCGTACGCCTGGTCAAGGCCGCCGGCGGCGTCACCGTCCTCGCCCACCCGGCCGCCGTGAAGCGGGGCGCGGTGCTTCCCGAGGCCGCCATCGCCGCCCTCGCCGCCGCCGGCCTCGACGGCGTGGAGGTCGACCACATGGACCACGACGAGCCCACGCGGTCCCGGCTGCGCGGCCTCGCCCGCGAGCTGGGGCTGCTGACGACCGGCTCCAGCGACTACCACGGCAGCCGCAAGACCGTACGGCTCGGCGAGCACACCACCGACCCCGAGATCTACGGCGAGATCACCCGGCGCGCCACGGGAGCCTTCCCGGTGCCGGGTGCGGGTGGAGCCGGCCGCCGCTAAGCCCGTCCCCCGCACCGCATTCCCCTCCCGCGCGCCCCGGCGCACGGTGTCGCGCGCCCCGCGCCGACCGCCGCGCCGCCCGGACCGCGCACGCCCCGTACCGTCCGCTCATCTCTCGCAAGGCTCACTGTGTTCGACGTCGCTGTCTTCGGGTCCCTCTTTCTCACCCTTTTTGTGATTATGGATCCTCCGGGGATCACCCCGATCTTCCTCGCCCTCACCGCGGGCCGCCCCGCCAAGGTGCAGCGCAAGATGGCGCTCCAGGCGGTCCTGGTCGCTTTCAGCGTGATCGCCGTCTTCGGCGTGCTCGGTCAGCAGATCCTCGACTACCTGCACGTCTCCATCCCCGCGCTGATGATCGCGGGCGGGCTCCTGCTGCTGCTCATCGCGCTCAGCCTGCTGACCGGCAAGACGGACGAGCCGACGCAGACCAAGGACGTCAACGTCGCCCTCGTACCGCTGGGGATGCCGCTGCTGGCCGGTCCCGGCGCCATCGTCTCGGTCATCCTCGCGGTGCAGCACGCGGACGGCGTCGCCGACCAGCTCTCGGTGTGGTCGGCGATCGCCGCCATGCACGTGGTGCTCTGGCTGACCATGCGCTATTCGCTGGTCATCATCCGCGTGATCAAGGACGGCGGCGTGGTCCTGGTGACCCGGCTCGCGGGCATGATGCTCTCCGCCATCGCCGTCCAGCAGATCATCAACGGCGTCACCCAGGTCATCGAGGGCCGCTGACCCCCGGACGCGACAGCGCCCCCGCACGGAGAGTCCGTGCGGGGGCGCTTCGTCTCGAGTGCCCGCCGTCCGGTCCGGACGGGGGCCTCAGCGGCGCAATGCGAGCATCAGGCGTGGTGAGCCCGGTAAGCGTTACGAAGCCGAGCCGTCGGCCGGCCGGATGAGGATGCGCTGGCCCACTGCCGCGGCCTGCTGCACGATCCGGTTGACGGAGGCCGCGTCCACGACGGTGCTGTCCACGGCGATACCGTCGACGTCGTCGAGTCGCATGATCTCGAAGCGCATGAGGCTTCCCTTCGTCTGATCCTCCTGCTGGAGAACTACTGGCGCGGACGGGTCGCCCCGTCCGCGAGGATGGGGGGGCACAAGGCTTCCGGGCCCCGCGCCCCACAGAGGTGTCAACAGCCTGCCCGCTGCGAACATTCCCTACGCTAAGGAAATTTTTTGGATGTCTAAATACCCGTGCGCGGCAGCGCCGCCGCAGACCACGAGGCCCGCGTGAACGAGCCGGATCCGCGGTCCCCCGCCCCCTCCGACCTGGACCGGCGCCTGGACCGCACCAACGAACTGCTCCAGCGGGTGCTCACCGAGGTCTCCAAGACCCCGTCGACGCACGCCATCTTCGTGGACGCGGGCTACGTGTACGCCGCGGCCGGCCTGCTCGTCACCGGCACCGAGGACCGGCGCTCCTTCGACCTCGACGCCGAGGGGATGATCGAGGCCCTCATCGACAAGGCGCGCACGATCTTCGCGGACAGCAGACTGCTGCGCGTCTACTGGTACGACGGGGCCCGGCGCCGCATCCACACCACCGAGCAGCAGGCCATCGCCGAACTGCCCGACGTCAAGGTCCGGCTCGGCAACCTCAACGCCAACAACCAGCAGAAGGGCGTCGACTCGCTCATCCGCACCGACCTGGAATCCCTCGCCCGGCACCGCGCCATCAGCGACGCCGCGCTCGTCGGCGGCGACGAGGACCTGGTCTCGGCCGTCGAGGCCGCCCAGGGCTACGGGGCCCGCGTCCACCTGTGGGGCATCGAGGCCGCCGAAGGCCGCAACCAGGCGGAGCCCCTGCTGTGGGAGGTCGACAGCCAGCGCACCTTCGACCTCGACTTCTGCCGGCCCTACGTCACCCGGCGGCCGGTCACGACGTACGAGGACGACACCCCGGCCCCCTCGCGCGAGGACGTCCGCTTCGTCGGCGCGCAGGTCGCCGGCGCCTGGCTCGCCGCGCGCGGCCGGGCCTCCCTCGCCGACCTGCTGCCCGGCCACCCCTATCTGCCCGGCTCCGTCGACCAGGACCTGCTGGTGGAGGCCGAACGCCTGCTCCAGCACTCGCTGCGCGGCCACGCGCATCTGCGGCGGGCGCTGCGCGACGGCTTCTGGCAGCACCTCCAGTCGCAGTACTGACCGGCGGGCGCGTCAGCGCGCCGGCAGGCCGTCCCAGAACGCGGCGAGCGCCTCGGCGGTCTCGCGCGGCCGGGCGGTGTTGGGGGAGTGCTCGGCCCCGGCGACGGTGGTGCGCCGGGCGCCGAGCCGCCGCGCCATGGAGTCCAGCAGCTCCACCGGCCATACGTCGTCGCGCTCGCCGGACAGGACGTGGACGGGCAGCCCGAGGGCGGCCAGCTCGTCCACCCGGTCCGGTTCGCCGCTCAACTGCGTCCCCGTGGCGATCAACTGGGCCGGCCGGTGGCGAAGCCAGCGCCGGCGCATGTCCTCGCCGCCGGTGTCCGCGTCCTGCGGCGGGTCCAGCGCCCGCATCGCCTCCCAGACCTCGGCCATGGAGAGCGCCGACAGCGCCTCGCTCAGCATCCTCAGCTTGTCCCGCTGGGAGGCGACGACCTGTCCGGGGCCCGAGGACATCAGCGTCAGCGAGCGGAAGGGGGCCGCGTCCCTCAGGACGGCGGCGCGGGCGATGTGCCCCCCGAGGGAGTGCCCGAGCAGGTGCAGCCCGGTGCGCCCCTCTGCGAGGGCCGCCGCCTGGGCCAGCACGTCGCGCGCCAACTCGTCCTGGGCGTACGGCCCCTGCTGGTCCGGCCCCTCGGACTCGTACTGCCCCCGCCCGTCCACGGCGACCACGCGGTAGCCCGCCGCCGACAGCGGTTCGAGCAGCGCGACGAAGTCCTCCTTGCTGCCGGTGTATCCGGGCAGCAGCAGGGCGGCGCCCCGCGCCGGGGTACGCGGCGCGGCGTCCAGGACGGCGAAGTCGCCGCGCTCGGTGCGCAGGACGCGGGCGCGGGCGCAGGGGGGCGGGGTGAAGGTGGGCGGCCGGCTCATACGCCGAGGCTAACCCCGTCCCCCTCGGCGGCGCGCCACCGGGCGCACGCGAACGGCCCCCGCGGGTGCGGGGGCCGTTCGCGTGCGGTGGAGCCGGGGCGTCAGCTCTCGGTCGACGCCGTCGCCTTGCCCGCCGGGCGGGTGGCGCGACGCCGGCGGGGCTTCGCCTCGGCGGCGGCCTCGCCCGTCACGGCCTCGGCGGCGGAGACCACGGCGGCCTCCTGGCCCGCGGTGGAGGTGACGCTGCGCGTGGCGCGGCGGCGGCGCGGCCTCGCGTCCGCCTCGGCGACCGTCGCCTCGGCGGGGGCGGCCTTCGGCTCGGCCTCCGCCGTCGCCTCGGCCTTGGGCCGGGACTTCGCGGCCCTGGCCTTCGGCTCGGCCTTCGGCTCCGTCCTCGGCTTCGTCGTGGCGCGGGCCGGACGGCGGCGCGTCCTCGACTCCTGCTCCGGCTCGGCGGCCGGGGCGATCTGGAAGTCGACCTCGTCGGCCGGCTTCACGATCCGGGTGCGGCGGCGCGGCGTGACCGGCCTGGCCTCGGCGACCGGCTCGACGGCGCCGGCGGCGGCGGCCACGGTCTGGAACTCCGCCTCGGCGGGGGCGGTCCTCACGGGGGCCTTCGCGGCGACGGCGGTACGCGCCGCCTCCTCGGCCTCCGGCTTCGCGGCGGCCCGGCCGCGGCGGCGGCGCGGCTTGGCCTCCGCGACGGGCTCGGCCGCGACGGGCTCAGCGGCGACGGGCTCAGCGATCGCGGCGGGTTCGGCGGCGGGCGCCACGGGCTCCGCGACCGGCTCGGCCACCGGGGCGGGGGCCACCGGGGCCTCGGCGACCGTCACGGCCGCCTCGGACACGGCCTCGGGGGCGCTGGCCCGCGTACGGCGGCGACGGCGCGGCGTACGCGGTCCCTCGGCGGCCTCGTCGCCGGCCGGGGTGACGGGGGCGGCCTCCTTGGCGGGGGCGGGCACCGCGACGGCGCCCTCCTCGGCGCTCCCGCCACGGGTGCGGCGGCGCTGGCGCGGGGTGCGGGTGCGCGGCTCGCGCTCCTCCTGGGCCGGGGCCGGGGCGGCGGCGGACTTGCGGCCGCGGCCGCCGGTCTCGCCGAGGTCCTCGACCTCCTCCGCGCGCAGCCCGGCACGGGTCCGGTCGGCGCGCGGCAGCACGCCCTTGGTGCCCGCCGGGATGTTCAGCTCCTCGAAGAGGTGCGGCGAGGTGGAGTAGGTCTCCGGCGGGTCGGGGAACTTCAGGTCCAGCGCCTTGTTGATGAGCTGCCAGCGCGGGATGTCGTCCCAGTCGACCAGCGTGATCGCGATGCCCTTGGCGCCCGCGCGGCCGGTGCGGCCGATGCGGTGGAGGTAGGTCTTCTCGTCCTCCGGCGACTGGTAGTTGATGACGTGGGTCACGCCCTCGACGTCGATGCCGCGTGCGGCGACGTCGGTGCAGACCAGGACGTCGACCTTGCCGTTGCGGAACGCGCGCAGCGCCTGCTCGCGGGCGCCCTGGCCGAGGTCGCCGTGGACCGCGCCGGAGGCGAAGCCGCGCTTCTCCAACTGCTCGGCGATGTCGGCGGCGGTGCGCTTGGTCCGGCAGAAGATCATCGCGAGCCCGCGGCCCTCGGCCTGGAGGATGCGCGAGACCATCTCGGGCTTGTCCATCGAGTGCGCGCGGTAGACGTGCTGCACGGTGTTCTTGACGGTCGTGCCCTCGTCGTCGGGCGACGTGGCGTTGATGTGCGTCGGCTGCGACATGTAGCGGCGGGCGAGCGAGATGACCGCGCCGGGCATGGTCGCCGAGAACAGCATCGTCTGGCGCTTCGCCGGCAGCATCGTGATGATGCGCTCGACGTCGGGCAGGAAGCCGAGGTCCAGCATCTCGTCGGCCTCGTCGAGGACGAGCCCGCGGATGTGGGACAGGTCGAGCTTGCGCTGGCCCGCGAGGTCCAGGAGGCGGCCCGGAGTGCCGACGATCACGTCGACGCCCTTCTTGAGCGCCTCGACCTGGGGCTCGTACGCCCGGCCGCCGTAGATCGCGAGCACGCGCACGTTGCGGACCTTGCCGGCGGTCAGCAGGTCGTTGGTGACCTGCTGGCACAGCTCGCGGGTCGGGACGACGACGAGCGCCTGCGGCGCGTCGGTCAACTGCTCGGGCTTGGCGCGGCCCGCCTCGACGTCGGCGGGGACGGTCACGCGCTCCAGGAGCGGGAGGCCGAAGCCGAGCGTCTTGCCGGTGCCGGTCTTGGCCTGGCCGATGACGTCGGAGCCGGAGAGGGCCACCGGGAGCGTCAGCTCCTGGATGGGGAAGGGGGAGACGATGCCGACGGCCTCAAGGGCTTCGGCCGTCTCGGGGAGGATCCCGAGGTCGCGGAAGGTAGTCAGGGTGCTGCCTCTTCTGTGAGACGCGGCCCGAGGCGAACGCTGGGGGT
This sequence comes from Streptomyces sp. NPDC041970, assembly GCF_055588985.1. Lineage (NCBI taxonomy): Bacteria > Bacillati > Actinomycetota > Actinomycetes > Kitasatosporales > Streptomycetaceae > Streptomyces > Streptomyces sp. NPDC041970. The sequence continues at coordinate 1,601 of NZ_JBVJCD010000029.1, read as the reverse complement.
CGTACCGTGCCGGGGTTCATCATCCGGCCGTGGATGGGCCGGGTGGCGCGGGACCACTGCCGTCGCTCGAGCGCTCGTGCCGCTGAGGGGGCCCCTCATCTGCGGTCGTACGTGCCGTACGCACCGCGTGGAGGGCTGTCGGGTCGGAGCCGATCGGGCCACCGACCGGGCATCCTCATTCAAGGGTGCGCCCCTGGCACAGCACAGTGCTCAGTAAGCGCAATACCACTGTACCCCGGAATCGCGCATCTGTGTTGGGCGAATTCATCGGAACGGTAAGGCGGTGACCTTTGACCAGGCCCTTCGGCCCTCGGCGGAGCGGGCTATCGTTCGGGCTATGGAGACGCCTGACCACGCCACTGAGACCCCCGCCGAAACCTCTCCGGCCACCGCGATCGCCGCCCAGGACTGGGCCACCGCGTCCGCCGAGCCGCAGTACCGCGCCGCGGTGGTGGACCTGCTCGGAGCGCTCGCCTACGGAGAGCTGGCGGCCTTCGAGCGTCTCGCCGAGGACGCGAAACTCGCGCCGACGCTCGGGGACAAGGCGGAGCTGGCGAAGATGGCCGCCGCCGAGTTCCATCACTTCGAGCAGTTGACCGAGCGCCTCGCGGCGGTGGACGAGGACCCGACCGCGGCGATGGAGCCGTTCGCCAAGGCGCTCGACGACTTCCACCGCCAGACGGCGCCCTCGGACTGGCTGGAGGGCCTGGTCAAGGCGTACGTCGGGGACTCGATCGCCAGCGACTTCTACCGCGAGGTCGCCGCCCGGCTCGACGGCGACACCCGCTCCCTGGTGCTGTCCGTGCTCGACGACACGGGCCACGGGAACTTCGCGGTGGAGAAGGTGCGCGCCGCGATCGAGGCCGACCCCCGCGTCGGCGGGCGGCTCGCGCTGTGGGCCCGCCGGCTGATGGGCGAGGCGCTGTCGCAGGCCCAGCGGGTGGTCGCGGACCGCGACGCGCTCTCGACGATGCTGGTGGGCGGCGTCGCGGGCGGCTTCGACCTCGCCGAGGTGGGCCGGATGTTCTCCCGGATCACCGAGGCGCACACCAAGCGCATGGCCGCGCTCGGACTCGCCGCGTAACGCCGGCCCGCGCTACTGGGCCGCCGCCGACCGGGCGAGGCGGCGGCCCCGCGGGCGGATCAGCAGCGACAGCGTCACCGCACCGACGGACAGGGCCCCGGCGGCCGTGGCCAGGGCGGAGCCGGAATCCAGCGCCGCGTGCGTCAGGAACGCGCCGAACAGCGCGCCCAGCGCGCCGGTGGCGTACACCGCGCGGGCGGCCGGGAGCCGGCGGCCCAGCGATCGCAGCGCCGCCCAGGACAGCACGAGTCCGAGCGCGGCGGAGCCGATGGTTTCCCAGAGCACAGAGGATCACCTCGTCGGGGGTGGGCGGGGCGGTCGGACGGTCGTATGCCGTCCTACCCGCCGCCCACCGGCCGCAACCCTTCCGCAACCCGCGCGGACCCATGCGGAGCCCGCCCTCGGCAGGCCCCGCGCGCACAGGGGAGGGGGGGGGGGGGGGGGGGGGGGGGGGGGGGGGGGGGGGGGGGGGGGGGGGGGGGGGGGGGGGGGGGGGGGGGGGGGGGGGGGGGGGGGG
>NZ_JBVJCD010000028.1:51346-80972 GCF_055588985.1 Streptomyces sp. NPDC041970 | reverse complement strand
GCCATAAACGCCTCTTTCCCCCCCCCCACCAAGCGACGGGAGGCGGCGCGGCGCGTGGCGCACCCCCGTCGGGCGCGGGGGGGGGGGCCCCCCCCCCCCGCCCCCCCCCCTTCCGTTTACCCCGGCCCTATCCGCGCGCCGGACGGAGGAGGCACGAGAGAGCCGGCCCCCGCACCGTGCGGGGGCCGGCTCCCGTGTGCGCGGGGCTCAGGCGTACGGGTAGAACCCCGACCCCGTCTTGCGGCCGAGCCGCCCCGCGTCGACCATCCGCTGGAGCAGCGGGGGAGCGGCGTACAGCGGCTCCTTGTACTCCGTGTACATCGAGTCGGCGACCGAGGCCACGGTGTCCAGGCCGATCAGGTCGGCGAGCTTGAGCGGGCCCATGGGGTGGGCGCAGCCCATCTCCATGCCGTTGTCGATGTCCTCGCGGCTGGCGATGCCGGACTCGAACATCCGGATCGCGGAGAGCAGGTACGGGATCAGCAGCGCGTTCACGACGAACCCGGACCGGTCCTGGGCGCGGATCGGGTGCTTGCCGAGCACGTCCTGGACGACGGCCTCGGCGCGCCGGATCGTCTCGTCCGACGTGGTCAGCGCGGGGATCAGCTCGACGAGCCGCTGCACCGGGGCCGGGTTGAAGAAGTGGATGCCGATGACCTGGTCCGGGCGCGAGGTGGCGACGGCCAGCTTCACCAGCGGGATCGAGGAGGTGTTGGAGGCCAGGATCGCGTCCTGCCGGGTCACCACCTGGTCCAGGATCTGGAAGATCTCGGTCTTGACCTGCTCGTTCTCCACGACGGCCTCGATGACGAGGTCGCGGTCGGCGAACTCCCCGAGGTCGGTGGTGAAGCTCAGCCGGCCGAGGGCCTCGTCCCGCTCCTCCGCGGTGATCTTGCCCCGCTCGGCGGCCTTCGAGAGGGAGTTGTGCAGACGGGTGCGGCCGATCTCCAGCGCTTCGCCGGTGGTCTCGGCGACCGCCACTTCGAGGCCGCTGCGTGCGCACACCTCCGCGATGCCCGCGCCCATCTGGCCACAGCCGACCACTCCGACGCGTGCAATGTCGGCCATAGAGTCCGTCACCTCGTGCCTTTCGCCGTTCTCCGTATCGCAGGGTCCGTGTGATTCCGGCGCCCGCCTCGACCCCCCGACGTTACTCCGCGCGCCGACGCGGGCGACCTGCGGGTCACGGCGGACACGGACGGGCATGATGCCGTTACCCACGGCTATCGGGGCCGTGGTGGGAGCAGAGGGACGAGGTCGAGCGGAATGCGGCGTACGGGTGTGGCGAGAAGGGCCTTCGTGCTGAGCGCGGCCGGACTGCTGGCGGCGATGAGCGCGGCCGGGGACGCGGTGGCCGTCCCGGCGGCGGCGGAGGGGGGCGACGGACGGCGGGCGGCCTCCGCCGGCGGGTTGGGCGGCATGTGGATCGCGACGGTGGCGAACATCGACTGGCCCTCCAAGCCCGGTCTGACGGCCGCGGCGCAGGAGGCGGAGCTGATCGGGTTCCTGGACCGGGCCGTCGAGCTGCGGCTCAACGCGGTGGTGCTCCAGGTCCGGCCCACCGCCGACGCCCTGTGGCCCTCGCCGTACGAGCCGTGGGCCGCCTGCCTCACCGGGACGCAGGGCAAGGACCCCGGCTGGGACCCGCTGGGCAGGGCGGTGCGCGCGGCGCACGACCGGGGCCTGGAGCTGCACGCCTGGTTCAACCCCTACCGGGTGGCGAACCACACCGACCCCGCCCGGCTCACCGCCTCCCACCCGGCCCGCCGCAACCCCTCCTGGGTCGTGCCGTACGGCGGGAAGCTGTACTACAACCCCGGCCTGCCCGAGGTCCGCCGCTTCGTCCAGGACGCGATGCTGGACGCCGTGCGCCGCTACGACATCGACGCCGTGCACTGGGACGACTACTTCTACCCCTATCCGGTGGCCGGCCAGGCGTTCGACGACGACGCGGCGTTCGAGCGGTACGGCGGCGGCTTCGCCGACCGGGCGGCCTGGCGGCGGGACAACACCGACCGGCTGGTGCGCGAGACGGGGGAGCGGATCCGGGAGATCAAGCCGGAGGTCCGCTTCGGCATCAGCCCCTTCGCCGTGTGGCGCAACGCCGCGACGGACCCGAGGGGGTCGGACACGCGGGCGGGCGTGCAGACCTACGACGACCTGTACGCCGACACCCGCAAGTGGATCAAGCAGGGGTGGATCGACTACATCTGCCCGCAGGTGTACTGGCACATCGGCAACGCGGCCGCCGACTACGCCAAGGTCGTCGCCTGGTGGAGCGCGACCGTCCGGGGCACGGGCGTGGACCTGTACGTGGGGGAGGCGCTGTACAAGGCGGGCGACCCGGCCCAGCCCGCCGCCTGGCAGGACCCCGCCGAACTCTCCCGCCACCTCGCCCTCGCCCGGAACCACGCGGAGGTCGGCGGCCACGCCTTCTTCTCCGCCCGGAGCGTCGCGGCCGACCGGATCGGCGCGATGCGGCGCGTGGTGGCCGACCACTACGGCGACCGGGCCCGCCTGCGCCCGCACCGGGGGCGCCCGCCGCGTTGAGCCGGCCGGGAGTGTGCCGGGCCGCCGCGCGCGACGGCCGGCGGCCCGGCCCTCCTACTGCGGCTGACGGCTCCTGGGCGCGTCGATGTGCTGGACGACGCTGTCGGGGCCGGGGGACATCAGGGACTCGTGGCCGTCCGGAAAGCGGAGCCGGAAGGGGGGCGCGCCCCCGTCCCCGAGTACGTCGACGATTTCCGCGACCCGGTCGTGCTGTCCCACGGTCCTGCCGTGCATCAGCAGCCGGTCGCCCGCGTGCGCCTCCATCGGAAGTCGCCTCCTCGCGAGGGGAGAGGGTGGTCCATGTCGACAAGTCTATGACCGTACGGGCGCGGTTTCACGTGCCGGGCGCCGGCCGGCCCGCTGGGTGGCGGCGATGCAGACGAGGACCGCCGCCGCCGCGACCGGAGCCGCCGCCGAGACCTCCTCGCCGAGCAGGAGGCAGGACCACACCAGGGTGAGCAGCGGCTGGGCGAGCTGGAGCTGACTGGCGCGGGCGACGCCGATCGCGGCCATGCCGCGGTACCAGACGTACAGCCCGAGGAAGGTCGACACGCCGGCCACCCAGACCAGCCCGGCCAGGCCCCGGACCGTCAGGTGCACGGGTTCGAGCGGCAGGGCCACCGCGCAGCCGGCCACCGCGAGCGGCAGGCACAGGACCAGGGCCCAGCCGATCACCTGCCACCCCGGCATCGACCGGGCCAGCCGCCCGCCCTCGGTGTACCCGGCGGCGCACACCAGCAGCGCGCCGAACAGGTACAGGTCCCCGGCGGCCAGGGCCCCGCCGCTCTCCCGCACCGTGAAGGCGATCACCACGGCCGCCCCGGCGACGGCGGCGGCCCAGAACGCGCGCGGGGGGCGCTCGCCGGTGCGCACCGCCCCCAGGACCGCCGTCGTCAGCGGCAGCAGGCCCACCACCACGGCCGCGTGCGAGGTGGTCGAGGTCTCCAGCGCCAGCGTCGTCAGCAGGGGGAAGCCCACCACCACGCCGCCCCCCACCACCGCGAGCCCGGCCCAGTGGCGGCGCTCCGGCGGCGGGACGCGCGCGGCCAGCAGCACCCCGCCCGCGATCAGGGCGGCGAGCACGCCGCGCAGGGCCACCAGGGACCACGGGCCGAAGCTCTCCAACCCCCAGGCGGTGCCCGGAAAGGTCAGCGAGAAGGCGACGACGCCGAGCCCGGCGAGCGCCGCGCCGCGGCGGCCGCCCGGTGGGGCCGGCCGCCGACCGGGACCGGTCGCGGCGGCGCGCGGGGAACGGGACCGGCCGCCCGGCGGCACCGCGGCCGGGGCGGTCGCCGCGTCGGCGACCGCTATCGGGGAAGGGGAGGTAGCGCTATCGTCTGCTCTCATGCATGAGCGTAGCAGCGTGTCCGAGCTGGCCGGCGTCCTCCGGGCGGAGCTGGACCGCTACTCTCCTGGGGGAAAGCTGCCGTCGAGCCGCGCGCTCGTCGAGCGCTTCCGGGTCAGCCCGGTCACCGTCTCGCGGGCCATCGCCCATCTGGCCGCCGAAGGGCTCGTCGTCACCCGGCCGGGCTCCGGCGCCTACCGGGCGCAGCCCCGCACGGCCCTGCCGGCACCCGGTGACACCTCCTGGCAGGAGGTGTCGCTGAGCGGCGACGGCGGCCCCGAGGCGGTGCCGCGCACCGTCGACGCCTCCGGCGTGCTGGTCACCCTCGCCGCACCGCCGCCCGGCGTCATCGAGCTGAACGGCGGCTACCTCCACGCCTCGCTCCAGCCCGAGCGGGCGATGGCCGCCGCCCTGGCCCGCGCCGGCCGCAGGCCCGAGGCGTGGAGCCGCCCCCCTGTGGACGGGCTGCCCGAGCTGCGGTCCTGGTTCGCCCGCGAGATCGGGCCCGCCCTCTCCGCCGCCGACGTCCTGATCACCGCGGGAGGCCAGAGCGCGCTGGCCACCGCGCTGCGCGCGCTCGCCCCGCCGGGGGCCCCGGTCCTCGTGGAGTCGCCGACGTACCCCGGAATGCTCGCCGTCGCCCGAGCCGCCGGGCTGCGCCCCGTCCCCGTCCCGATGGACGCCGACGGCATCCGCCCCGAGCTGCTCGCCGACGCGTTCCGGGCCACCGGCGCACGGGTCCTCGTCACCCAACCGCTCTTCCACAACCCCACCGGGGCCACCCTCGCGCCCGAGCGCCGGCCCGAGGTGCTGGCCATCGCCCGAGCGGCCGGCGCGTTCGTGGTCGAGGACGACTTCGCCCGCCGGCTCGTCCACGACGACGCCGGACCGCTGCCCGCGCCGCTGGCCGCCGACGACCCCGACGGCGTCGTGGTCCACGTCTGCTCCCTGACCAAGGCCACCTCGCCCAGCTTCCGGGTCGGCGCGCTGGCCGCGCGGGGCCCGGTGCGCGAACGGCTGCGCGCCATCCAGGTCGTCGACAGCTTCTTCGTGCCCCGGCCGCTCCAGGAGGCCGCGCTGGAACTCGTCGGCTCCCCGGCCTGGCCCCGCCACCTGGCCGCCGTCGCGGCCGAGCTGAGGCACCGCCGCACGGTCATGGCGGCCGCCCTGCGCGGCGAGCTCCCCGCGATCGCCCCGCCGCGCCTCCCGGCGGGCGGCGGCAGCCTCTGGCTGCGCCTTCCGGGCGGCGGCGACGGCACGGCGACCGACGAGTCCGCCGTCGTCTCGGCCGCCCTGCGGGCCTCGGTGGCCGTCGCCCCCGGCCGCCCGTACTTCTGCGCCGAGCCCCCGGCGGCCCATCTCCGCCTGAGCTTCGCCGGGGCCTCGGGACCGGCGGAGATCGCGGAGGGCGTGCGCCGGCTCCGTACCGCGTGGGAAGGGGTGCCCGCCTCGCCCGCCGACGCCGGCCGCGTCGATCCGACCCGCGTTTCGCCTCCCGCGGCGGGGAATGTGAGGATGTCACCATGACAACCAAGGTCTACTTCGACATCACCATCGACGACCAGCCCGCCGGTCGGATCACGTTCAACCTGTACGACGACGTCGTCCCCAAGACGGCCGAGAACTTCCGCGCGCTCGCCACCGGCGAGAAGGGCTTCGGCTACGCCGGCTCGTCCTTCCACCGCGTCATCCCGGACTTCATGCTCCAGGGTGGCGACTTCACCCGCGGCGACGGCACCGGCGGCAAGAGCATCTACGGCGAGAAGTTCGCCGACGAGAACTTCACGCTCAAGCACGACCGCGTCGGCCTGCTCTCGATGGCCAACGCCGGACCGAACTCCAACGGTTCGCAGTTCTTCATCACGACCGTGCTCACCCCGTGGCTGGACGGCAAGCACGTCGTCTTCGGCGAGGTCGCCGACGAGGACGGCATGGCCCTGGTCCGCAAGATCGAGTCGCTCGGCAGCCCGAACGGCCGCACCCGCGCGAAGGTCACCATCGCCGAGTCCGGCGCTCTCTGACCCGACCAGGGGCGCCGCCGGGGCCTTCGGACCCCGGAACGACCGGACGCCCGGCCCGACGCGATGTGCCGCGTCGGCCGGGCGTCCGTCGTACGAGGGGCGGTCAGTCGGTGCGGGCGGCCCGCTCCGCGTCGCGCTCCTTGATGCGGGCCGCCTCCTTGCGGACCTCGGCCTGCGTGGCGCGCTCCGCGCGGAGCCACTCCGGCATCTCGTTCTTCAGCGCGTCGATCTGCTCGGTGGTGAGCGGCTCGGTGACCCCGCCGCGCGCGAGCCCCGCGATGGAGACGCCGAGCTTCGCCGCGACGACCGGGCGGGGGTGCGGACCGGTGCGGCGCAGCTCCACCAGCCAGGCGGGCGGGTCGCTCTGCAGGGCGTTCAGCTCGGTGCGCGAGACGGCACCCTCCTGGAACTCGGCGGGGGTGGCCTGGAGGTACACACCCAGCTTCTTCGCCGCGGTGGCGGGCTTCATGGTCTGGGCGGTCTTGTGCGACGTCATGGGTCCAGGGTATCGACCGCGGGACACGCCTTCGACCACCGACCGGTAGCCTGGCCACGTGACAGGCTCGGACATCCCCTCTTCCTTCAGGCTCGCGTACGTCCCCGGCGTGACGCCCACCAAGTGGGTGAGGGTCTGGCACGAGCGGCTGCCCGCCACCCCCCTGGAGCTGGTCCAGGCCACCGCGGCCGAGGCCCCCGGACTGCTGGCGGACGGCGGCGCGGACGCGGGCCTCGTACGGCTGCCGGTCGACCGGAGCGTCCTGAGCGCCATCCCCCTCTACACCGAGACGACCGTCGTCGTGGTCCCCAAGGACCACGTGGCGACCGCCGCGGAGGAGGTGTCGCTCGACGAGCTGGCCGACGAGATCGTCCTGCACCCGCTCGACGACCCCCTCGACTGGCAGACCCTGCCGGGCCGCCCCGCTTTCGAACGCCCGGCCACCACGGCGGACGCGATCGAACTCGTGGCGGCCGGGGTGGGCGTCCTCCTCGTCCCGCAGTCCCTGGCCCGCCTGCACCACCGCAAGGACCTCACCTACCGCCCCGTGCGGGAGGGGGAGGCCCCCGAGTCGCGCGTCGCCCTGTCCTGGCCCGAGGCGGAGACCACCCCCGACCTGGTGGAGGAGTTCATCGGGATCGTCCGGGGGCGCACGGTCAACAGCACCCGCGGCCGCGCGGCCGCGCCGCAGCAGCCGGAGAAGGCGCGGAAACCGGCCAAGGACAAGGGCGGGGCGCAGCGCTCCGCCACCGGCGGCGGGGGACGCGACCGCGGCGGCGCCGGCCGCCGGGGCGCCTCGGGCGCGGCCACCAGGGGCGGGAAGACCGCCGGTCGCGGAGGCAAGCGCGGAAAGCCCCGCGGGCGGTAGCGGGGCCCCGCGGCCCGGCCCGCGCGCGGCGGGGACGCCCCCGGCCGCCGGTGAACGCCACCTGTGCGGCGGTTGCCTCGTTGACGGAGGCAACCGCCGCACACACAGGGGAGCCCCCGTCCCATGCCGCACCTCCGCAGCACCCGCCGCCTCGGCCTCGTCGGAGCGGTGCTCATCGCCGTGGCCTTCACCGCGCTCCACCTGTCGGCGGTCACCGGCCGGGCCTCGCCCGACACGAAGAACTACCTCTCCTACGCCCTGACCCTCAGCGGCGAGAGCCGCCACGAGGCGGGACGGCGCGCCATCGCGTACACCTGCGACAGCGCGCAGCACCCCCTGACCGCGATCCCCTGGACGAGCAGGAAGCCGGCGGGGGAGTCGCGGGCCCGCTGCGTACGCCGGCTGGCCGACTCGGTCGCCCACTGGTCCCGGCACGGGAACACCTCCGGGATGACGGCGCCGTTCGCCAACCACCGGTTCATGGCCATCTTCGAGGCCCGCCCCGGCTATCCGCTCCTCCTGGCGCCGTTCGTGACCCTGTTCGGCATCGTGTGGGGGCTCTGGCTCGCGGGACTGGCCGTGGCGCTGGCCGGAAGCGTCTGCGTGCTGCTCGCCCTGCGCCGCGCGGGCGCCTCCCGGCGCGCGGGCCTGGCCGGGCAGGCCCTCTACCTCGCCCTGCCCACCGGGACGGTCGCCATGAACCCGTTGAGCGACGGGCTCGCCCTCGCCCTGGGCACGGTGGTCCTGCTCGGCTGCACCCTGCTGCTGCGCGACCGCCCGCGCGCCGGCGCGGCGCTCGTCGCGGGCGGCCTGGCGCTGATGTTCCCGGTGCGCTACTCGCAGGCGCTGCTCCTGGCGGCCGCGCTGGCGGCCGGATGCGCGGTGCGGTGGGGGTGGCTGCGGCTGCGCCGGTCGCCCGCGGGGGCGACCGGCCGGGCGGCCGTCCTGTGCGGGGCGCTGGCCGTGGCCGTCTACGCGGGCGTGCACCTGCTGTCCTGGCCGAGCGGGCAGGACAGCGCCCAGGACCTGCTGACCCACCACTACCAGCAGCCCGACGTGCCCGACCCCTGGCCCGCGTTCCTCGACCGGGAGGGCGTCTTCTGGACGGCGTGGCTCCAACGGCAGGCCGCCTACCCCGTCCTGCCCGTCCTGCTCGCCCTCTCGGCCCTGGCGCTGTGGCGGCGGCGCTCCGAGCTGCGGCCCGTCGCCCTCGCGGCGGCGGGCGCGGGCCTCCTCAACCAGGCCGGCCACCCCAACCTCGACCAACTGCTCGGCCACCGGCTCATCGTGTTCCTCTGGCTGCTGCCCGTACTGGCGATCCCGCTCCTCCTGGACCCGCGCCCGGCCCGCCCGGAGGCCGCGGCGAATGGTCCGGGCGGGCCTCCGCCGCCCCGGAAGGCCCCGCCGCCGGCGGTCGGGCGGGAGGCGGCGGGACCGCTCACCCCGCCGGTCCGCCGGTGAGGGCGAGCAGGTCCTCGATCAGGTCGGCGGCGCGCGGCGCGCCGCCCTCGGCCCGTGCCTGGAGGCGCAACCGTGCCGAGCTGCGGGCGACTTCCGGGTCGGCGACCAGTTCGTCCAGGGCCGCTCCCAGAGCCTGGGCCGTGGCGTCCGCGGTGTCGACGCGGCGGGCGACGCCCAGCTCCACCAGCCGGTCCGCGTTCATGAACTGGTCGGCGGCCTGCGGCACGGCGATCATGGGCACGCCCGCGAGCAGCCCTTCGCCGCAGCCGCCCATGCCCGCGTGGGTGACGAAGGCGTCCGCCTGCTCCAGGATGGCCCGCTGCGGAACCCAGGAGCGCACCTCGACGTTGGACGGGACGTCTCCGACGTCCCGCGGGTCGGTGTGCCGGCCGATCTGGAGCACGACGTGCCAGCCGGGCAGGTTCCCGTACGCGGCGACGCACTGCCGGTAGAACTCCGGCCGATGCGTGTACGCCGAGCCCAGGGAGACCAGCAGGACGTTCTCCGCGTCCGCCGGCCGCGTCCAGCCGCCCGTGTCCGCGTGCGCGTCGGGGCAGGGCCCGACGAAGTCCACCGCACCGGCGTCGACCCGGTCGGCGTACGGCTGCATCGCGCGGGGGATCAGGGCCAGGGCCCGCGCGGGCGGACCGGAGAAGGCGTCCACGTCCGTGGTGGCCGCCCCGCAGCCGGCCAGCCACTGGGCGAACCGGGCGCGGTACGCGTCCGCGCCCGGCAACGTCCGCAGGTGCGCCCCGATCTGCTCGTGGTAGCCGTCCCAGGCCACGAACGACGGGGAGAGCTGCATGAGGGGCCGGCCCTGCGCTTCGGCGAGGGCGCGCCCGGCGTAGGCGCCGATGTCGTACAGGTACAGGTCCGCCGGGTCCTCGTCGTAGGCGGCGCGCAGCCGGGGCAGCGTCCGGACGGCGTCGTCGAGGAAGAGGCCCGCCGCGGCGATCGGGTCGTCGGGCCAGGCGTTGTCGGCGACCGGCAGACCGGACGCGCAGGGGACCGGTTCGGCGCCGGTCGCCGCGATCCGGTCGGCCACCGCCGGGTCGTTGGCGTACGTGACCCGGTGGCCGCGGGCCACCAGCTCGCGCACGATCCCCAGGCTGGGCAGGACGTGGCTGACGATGGGAACGCCGACCATGGCGACATGGGCGCGGCGACGGGGCATGGGCGCTCACTCGATTCCGGGTGCGGGGCGGGCGGGACGGGGCGTCACGGACGGCGGGCGCTCGGGGCGGCCGCCTCCAACGCGTCGATCGAGCCCGACATGATCGTCCGTACGTGCTCGGTGATGTGCTCGGCGGGCCAGTCCCACCACGCGACGGCGAGGAGGCGGGCGACGTCCTCCGCGTCGTAGCGGGTGCGGATGAGCCGGGCCGGGTTGCCGCCGACGATCCCGTAGTCGGGCACGTCGCCCGTGACGACGGCGCCGGCGGCGATGATCGCGCCGTGGCCGATCCGGACGCCGGGCATGACCGTCGCGCCGTGGCCGAACCAGACGTCGTTGCCGACGACGGTGTCACCCCGGCCGGGCAGGTCGGTGAGCAGGTCGAAGTGGTCGGCCCAGGAGCCGCCCAGGGTGGGGAAGGGGAACGTCGACGGGCCGTCCATCCGGTGGTTGGCGCCGTTCATGATGAACCGCGTCCCGGTGCCCAGCGCGCAGAACCGGCCGATGACGAGCCTCTCGGGGCCGTAGTGGTAGAGGACGTTGCGCGTCTCGAAGGCGGTCGCGTCGTCCGGGTCGTCGTAGTAGGAGTACGCGCCGACGTCGATCAGCGGGGACTTCACCAGCGGTCCGAGCTGCACCACCCGCGGCTGGCCGGGCATCGGGTGCAGGACGGTCGGGTCGGCGGGAATGGGAGGCATGGCTTGGGGGTCCTCTCGGGAAGGGGAGGGAGCGGGCGGGGTGAACGTGCGCGCTCAGCCGCTGGTGGCGGGGGTGCGGGCGGGCAGCGCCAGGCGGGTCCCCCGCCAGCGCCGCCGGAGCGAGCGGTCGTGGCTGACGAGGACGACCGCGCCGGCGAAATCGGCCAACGCGGCCTCCAACTCCTCGGCCAGGGCGGGGGAGAGGTGGTTGGTGGGCTCGTCGAGCAGCAGGACGTCCGCGGGGCGGCCGACCAGCCGTGCCAGCGCGAGCCGCTGCCGCTGGCCGGTGGAGAGCCGGGCGACCGGCGTGTCCAGCCGGGAGGGGTCGAACAGCCCGAGGGCCAGGAGCCGTTCGGCGTACTCGTCGGGCTCCCCCGCCCACCCGCGGGCGTACGCGGCCAGCAAGGTCCCGTCCGCCGAACCGGCGTCCGGGTCCTGTGCGAGATACCCGATCCGGCCGCGCCGGTCGACGTGCCCCCGGTCGGGGGCCAGGCGGCCGGCCAGGACGCGCAGCAGGGTGCTCTTGCCCGCGCCGTTCTCGCCGGTGATCAGCAGGTGTTCGCCGGCCCGGACCGTCAGGGAGAGCGGATCGAGCCTGCCTGCGACGGCGACCCCGACGGCGTCGAGCACGTCGCCGCGCACCGGCCCGGCGCGCAGCGCGGGCGAGAAGCGCAGCGGCTCGGGCGGGGCGGGGACCGGGTCGGCCCGCAGGCGGCGCAGCCGCTCCTCGGCGTTGCGGACGCGGCCGGCGAGGGACTGCTGCACACGGGCCCCGGCCCGGTCGTACGCCATCTTGTCGCCGTCCCGCATCGCCCGGCCGGGGGCCACCCGGCGGGCGGTGACCTCGGCCGACGTGCGCGCCCGGTCGACGTCGGCGCACCACCGCTCGTGGCGCTCGGCCCACCGCCGCCGCGCCGCCGCCTTCTCCGCGAGGTAGCCGGCGTAGCCGTTGCCGTACCGGACGACGGTGTGCCGGTCCCCGTCCACCTCCAGCAGGCTGGTGGCGACGCCTTCGAGGAAGACGCGGTCGTGGGAGACGACCGCGGTGGAGCCCCGCCGGCCGCGCAGGTGCTCCTCCAGCCAGGTCAGGGCGGCCTCGTCCAGGTGGTTGGTCGGCTCGTCCAGCAACAGCACCTCCGGGGCGGCCGCCAGCACCGCCGCCAGACGCAGCCGGGCCCGTTCGCCGCCGGAGAGGTCGCCCACGGCCGAGGCGCGGTCCACCTGCCGCAGCCCGAGCCCGTGCAGGGCGCGTTCCAGCCGGGCGTCGGCGTCGTAGCCGCCGCGCACCTCGAAGGCGGAGACGGCCTCCCCGTACGCGTCGAGCACCGACGCGTCGCCGTCGGCCATCGCCGCCTCCAGGCGGCGCATCCGGGCCGCGATCGCGCGGAGATCGCCCAGGGCCCGGTCGACGACCTGCTGGGCCGTCGTCTCCGGGGCCAGGTCGGGGTCCTGGGCGAGGTAGCCGACGCCGCCGTCGGCCCGCACGACGACCTCCCCCCGGTCGGGGCGCTCCCGCCCGGCGAGCAGGCGCAGCAGGGTGGTCTTGCCGGACCCGTTCTCCCCGACGATCCCGGTGCACTCGCCCGGGGCGAGCGAGCAGGTCACCGAGGTGAGGACGGGTCTGCCGGCGAAGGACTTGCCGAGGTCGAGCGCGGTGATCTGTGCGGCCATGCAGGGGTCTCCGAAGCTGTCAGGAACGGGCGGTCCGAGGGGACCGCGAGGCCGGGAGCAGACTTCGGAAGAGCATCGGCGACTCCACTAATGCGACGACTGTTGCTTTAGGATGCTGTCACGCCCCCTTCCGCCGAGCAACCGGATTCCCGATGACGGACCCACCGGACGACCTGTCACCGCCCGCCAGCCGCGCCGAGCCGCCCGCCAGCCGCGCCGAGCCGCCCGCCCGCCGACCGGGGGGCCGCACCGCCCGCGTCCGCGCCCGCGTGCTCGACGCCGTACGCGCCGAACTCGGCGAACACGGATACGAGGGGCTCACCGTGGAGGGCGTCGCGGCCCGCGCCGGCGTGCACCGCGCCACGGTCCACCGCCGCTGGCAGGACGTCGGGGGCCTGCTCGCCGACGTGCTCGACGCGGCCGGCGAGGACGACTGGCGGCCCCCGGACACCGGATCCCTGCGCGGCGACCTGACGGCCCTCAACGACCAGATCCAGGAATCGCTGGTCGCGCGGCCGTCGATCCCCGCCGCGCTGATGGCCGCCTCGTTCCGCTCCCCGCAGGCGGCCCGCGCCCAGCAGCGGCTGTGGGAGGACCGGTACGCGCGCTGCGGGGCCGTCGTCGCGCGCGCCGTCGAACGCGGCGAACTCCCGCCGCGCACGGACGCCCGGCGCCTGCTGATCGCCGCCACCGCCCCGCTCTACCACGAACTGGTGCTGCTGCGTTCCGCCCCCGACCCGCGCCTGCCGACCCACGCCGCCGCCACGGCGGCCCTGGCGGCCGCCGCCGGGGCGTTCGCCCTGCCGGAGGGGGCGGACGGGGGGTGCGGCTGAGCGCCGGGTTCTGCTCGCGGGTGCTCGCGGTGGCGCACGCCGTCACGCGGAGGGGCCCGGAGCCCGCGGCGGGGCGGGAAGCGTCCGCCCCGGGCGGGCGAGCGGGGACAGGGCCATCGGCGCCGGCGACAGCAGCGTCCCCGCCGCCGTCACCAGAAGGCTGGTGCGCGTCCCCCACGCCTCCGCGAGGAAGCCGCCGAGCAGCGAGCCGAGCGGGGTCGGCCCCATGCCGACGAAGGTGATCGTCGCGGGCGTGCGGCCCTGCATCCCGTCGGGGGTGAGGGCCTGACGGCACAAGGACCCCTCGGGAAACCGGAGACGAGACCCGCGAACCGGCGCACGACCGGCGTGCCGACCATGTCGGTCAGCGGGAGGGAAAGGTTCGCTGTGCCGCGCTTCACGGGCAGCACGCGATGACGGGCCGCTCACGGCCTCGAACGTCAACGCGGGCTCGGACGACCGGGCATGTCCTCGCTCCTCGGGATTCACCCGCCGCGTGCGCACTGACCCCGGTCGGCAGGGGGCGGAAGGCGGTGACGTGCCGGGCCGGCGGCCGCTGGAGGCCGGCTGTGCGCACCGGGTCGCGAGGGGCCCGCACCCCTCCATTGCATAAAACTGCGGCCATGCGTATAGTCATGCCTCCAACGAGGAGGGCGACCGATGGCCGTACGAGCAGCAGTGGCAGGGGCGAGCGGATACGCCGGCGGGGAGCTGCTCCGCCTGCTGTGGGCGCACCCCGAGATCGAGATCGGCGCCCTGACCGGCCACTCCAACGCCGGGCAGGCCCTCGGCCGGGTCCAGCCGCATCTGCGGCCGCTGGCCGACCGGGTGCTGGAGCCCACCACCGCCGAGGTCCTCGCCGGGCACGACGTCGTGTTCCTCGCGCTGCCGCACGGGCAGTCCGCGGCCGTCGCCGAGCAACTCGGGGACGAGGTCCTCGTCATCGACATGGGGGCCGACTTCCGGCTCGCGGACGCCGGTGACTGGGAGAGGTTCTACGGCTCCCCGCACGCCGGGACCTGGCCCTACGGGCTTCCCGAACTGCCGGGCGGACGCGCCGCGTTGGCCGGGACCCGGCGGATCGCGGTGCCCGGCTGCTACCCGACCGCCGTCTCCCTCGCGCTCTTCCCCGCGTACGCGGCCGGCCTCGCCGAGCCGGAGGCCGTGATCGTCGCGGCGTCCGGCACCTCCGGGGCGGGCAAGGCGGCCAAGCCGCACCTGCTCGGCTCCGAGGTGATGGGCAGCATGACCCCGTACGGCGTCGGCGGCGGGCACCGCCACACGCCCGAGATGGTCCAGAACCTCAGCGCCGCCGCCGGCGAGCCGGTCACCGTCTCGTTCACGCCCACCCTCGCGCCCATGTCGCGCGGCATCCTCGCCACGTGCAGCACCAGGGCCAGGCCGGGCGTGAGCGCGGAGGGGCTGCGGGCGGTGTACGAGAAGGCGTACGCGGACGAGCCGTTCGCGGACCTCCTGCCCGAGGGGCAGTGGCCCGCCACCGCCGCGGTGTACGGCTCCAACGCCGTACAGGTCCAGGTCGCGCACGACGAGGCCGCCGGGCGCCTCGTCGTCGTCAGCGCCATCGACAACCTCGTCAAGGGCACCGCCGGCGGCGCCCTGCAGAGCATGAACATCGCCCTCGGACTCCCCGAGGACACAGGTCTCACGACGATCGGAGTCGCACCGTGAGCGTCACGGCAGCACAGGGGTTCTCGGCGGCGGGCATCGCCGCGGGAATCAAGGAGAACGGCAACCCGGACCTGGCCCTCGTGGTCAACAGCGGACCGCGCCGCGCCGCCGCGGGCGTCTTCACCTCCAACCGCGTCAAGGCCGCCCCGGTCCTCTGGTCCGAACAGGTCCTCAAGGGCGGGGAGGTCACCGCCGTCGTCCTCAACTCCGGCGGCGCCAACGCCTGCACGGGACCCCGCGGCTTCCAGGACACCCACGCCACCGCGGAGAAGGCCGCGGAGGTGCTGGGCGGGCACAGCGCGGGCGAGATCGCCGTCGCCTCCACCGGGCTCATCGGCATCCCGCTCCCCATGGACAAGCTGCTCCCCGGTATCGAGAAGGCCGCCGAAGCCCTCAGCGAGCACGGCGGCGAGAAGGCCGCCATCGCCATCAAGACCACCGACACCGTGCACAAGACGGCCGTCGCCGGCGGCGAGGGCTGGACCGTCGGCGGCATGGCCAAGGGCGCGGGAATGCTCGCGCCGGGGCTGGCCACCATGCTCGTCGTCCTCACCACCGACGCCGACGTCCCCGCCCCCGCCCTCGACGCCGCCCTGCGCGCCGCCACCCGCACCACCTTCGACCGGGTCGACTCCGACGGCTGCATGTCCACCAACGACACCGTGCTGCTGCTCGCCTCCGGGGCCAGCGGGATCACCCCGGAGCGGGAGGAGTTCGCCGAGGCCGTCCGGGCCGTCTGCGCGGACCTCGCCCGCCAGCTCGTCGGGGACGCCGAGGGCGCGTCCAAGGACATCCGGATCGAGGTGGTCAACGCGGCCACCGAGGACGACGCCGTCGAGGTGGGCCGGTCCATCGCCCGCAACAACCTCCTCAAGTGCGCCCTCCACGGCGAGGACCCCAACTGGGGCCGCGTGCTCTCCGCGATCGGCACGACGAAGGCCGCCTTCGACCCCGACCGGCTCGGCGTCGCCATCAACGACGTCTGGGTCTGCAAGGACGGCAGCGTGGGCGAGGACCGCGAGCTGGTCGACATGCGCTACCGGGAGATCCGGATCACCGCCGACCTCTGCGCGGGCTCCGAGTCGGCCGTCGTCTGGACCAACGACCTCACCGCGGACTACGTCCACGAGAACAGCGCGTACAGCTCATGACCACCGCGCGGAAGCACACCGCACTCCCGAAGGCGCAGATCCTGATCGAGGCGCTGCCCTGGCTGACCCGCCACAACGGCAGGACCGTCGTCATCAAGTTCGGCGGCAACGCCATGGTCGACGAGGAGCTGAAGGCCGCCTTCGCCCAGGACGTCGTGTTCCTGCGCCACGCCGGCCTCAAGCCCGTCGTCGTGCACGGCGGCGGCCCGCAGATCAGCGCCCAGCTCGACAAGCAGGGCCTGGTCAGCGAGTTCAAGGCCGGGCTGCGCGTCACCACGCCCGAGGCGATGGACGTCGTGCGGATGGTGCTCGCCGGGCAGGTCCAGCGCGAACTGGTCGGACTCCTCAACCGGCACGGTCCGCTCGCCGTCGGCATGACCGGCGAGGACGCCCACACCATCACCGCCGTCCAGCACCGTCCCACCATCGACGGCGAGCGCGTCGACATCGGCCGGGTCGGCGAGATCACCGCCATCGACACCGGGGCCGTCCAGGCGCTGCTCGACGACGGCCGCATCCCGGTCGTCTCCTCCATCGCCCGGTCCGCCGACGACCACCACGTCTACAACGTCAACGCCGACACCGCCGCCGCCGCGCTCGCCGCCGCCCTGGGCGCCGAGACCCTGATGGTCCTCACCGACGTCGAGGGCCTCTACGAGGACTGGCCCAACAGCGACGACGTCATCAGCCGGCTCACCGCGAGCGAGCTGGAGAAGCTGCTGCCCGAGCTGTCGAGCGGCATGGTGCCCAAGATGCAGGGCTGCCTGCACGCCGTGCGCAACGGCGTCGAGACCGCCCGCGTCATCGACGGCCGGGTCCAGCACGCGATCCTGCTGGAGATCTTCACCGACGAGGGCATCGGCACGATGGTCGTGCCCGACGCCCCCGCGAACGCACCAGACACACGGACGGCCCACGGACGGGGGACCCCATGACCGGCACGCGACTCACCGAGCGGTGGCAGGGCGCGCTGATGGACAACTACGGCACGCCCCCGCTGGCGCTCGTGCGCGGCGAGGGCGCCTACGTCTGGGACGAGGACGGCGTACGCCACCTCGACTTCGTCGGCGGCATCGCGGTCAACGCGCTCGGCCACGCCCACCCCGCCGTCGTGGAGGCCGTCTCCCGCCAGATCGCCTCCCTCGGGCACGTGTCGAACCTCTACGCCGCCCCGCCGCCCGTCGCGCTCGCCGAACGGCTCCTCGACCTGTTCGGCCGTACGGGCCGGGTCTTCTTCGCCAACTCCGGCGCGGAGGCCAACGAGGCCGCCTTCAAGATCGGACGGCTCACCGGGCGCACCCGCATGGTCGCCACCGACGGCGGCTTCCACGGCCGGACCATGGGGGCGCTCGCGCTCACCGGGCAGCCGGGGAAGCGGGAGCCGTTCCTGCCGCTGCCCGGCGACGTCACGCACGTCCCGTACGGGGACGCGGACGCGCTGCGGGCCGCGGTGACCGAGGAGACCGCGCTGGTCGTCATCGAACCGGTCCAGGGCGAGATGGGCGTGGTCGTCCCGCCCGAGGGCTATCTCAGGGCCGCCCGCGAGATCACCCGCGCCACGGGGACCCTGCTCGTCCTGGACGAGGTCCAGACCGGCATCGGGCGCTGCGGCCAGTGGTTCGAGCACCAGGCCCACGAGGGCGTCGAGCCGGACGTCGTCACCCTCGCCAAGGGGCTCGGCGGCGGCCTCCCCATCGGCGCGACCGTCGCCTTCGGCCCGGCGGCCGACCTGCTGAGGCCCGGCCACCACGGCACCACGTTCGGCGGCAATCCTGTGGCCTGCGCCGCCGGACTCGCCGTGCTCGACACCCTCGCGGCCGACGGCGCGCTCGACCGGGTCAAGCGGCTCGGCGAGAGGATCCGCGCCGGCGTCGAGGCGCTGGGACACCCCCTGGTCTCCCACGTCCGCGGCAGCGGCCTGCTGCTGGGTATCGTGCTCACCGGACCCCTCGCACCGCAGGTGCAGCAGGCGGCCCAGGGAGCCGGCCTCCTGGTGAACGCGCCCGCCCCCGATGTCGTACGGCTCATGCCGCCGCTGATCATCGGTGACGCGGAGGCGGACGCGTTCCTGCGGATTCTGCCGGTCGCTCTCGACGCGGCACACGGGGACGGACGATCCGGGGCATGACCCTGCGGAGAATGAGGCGACGACGATGACCGAGGCGCAGGAGACCGAGCACGGCGGGCCGTCCGTGCCGCAGACCCGCACCGCCCGCCACCGCCGGATCGTGGACATCCTGAACCGGCAGCCGGTCCGCTCGCAGAGCCAGCTCGCCAAGCTGCTGGCCGACGACGGGCTGAGCGTCACCCAGGCGACGCTCTCGCGCGACCTCGACGAGCTGGGCGCGGTGAAGATCCGCAACACCGGCGGCGAGCTGATCTACGCGGTGCCGAGCGAGGGCGGGTTCCGCACCCCGCAGGCGCCGCTGGGCGGCTCGGCCAAGGAGGAGCGGATGCGCCGGCTCTCGGCCGAACTGCTCATCTCCGCCGAGGCCTCCGCCAATCTCGTGGTGCTGCGGACCCCGCCGGGCGCGGCCCAGTTCCTCGCCTCGGCCATCGACCAGGCCGAGTTGCACGACATCCTCGGCACCATCGCGGGCGACGACACGCTGATGCTCATCAGCCGCGAGGCGAACGGCGGCCAGGCGCTCGCCGACCACCTGCTGCGGCTCGCCCAGAACGACCGCTGAGCCCGCCCGTTCAGTAGCGCGTGATCGCGGTCGGGCCCGAGGAGGTCCCGACCGCGATGTGCGGCGCGCGCGCCGGATCGGCCCAGGCCAGGATCTCGGCCATCGCCGCGGCCGGTACGGAGACGCATCCGGCGGTCGCCCCGCGCCCGTTGACGTGGAGGAAGATCCCCGCCCCCCGGCCGCGCACCGGCCGGTCGTAGTTGAACCCGATCACCAGCGCGTGGGCGTACTGCGTCCCGTAGGAGACCAGGTGCTCGGCCTCCGCCGCCCGGCAGTCCGCCGGGAGCGGTTCCACCCACCGGTTGTAGGCGCGCGCCCCGTCGTCCTGGCACCACCAGGAGTCCTCGTCCACCCCGCGGTACGGGTACGTCGTCCCGGCCGGGGCCTCGTCGACGCCGAAGGCGTACGGCAGGTCGTACAGCCCGGTCGGGGTGGTGCCGGTGCCCTGCTCCCGGTCGGCGCCCTCCACCAGCCCGTTCGCCCCGAACCGCGCGGGCGCCGACCCGGCCTTCGCCCATCCGCCCGCGCGCCGCTCCCACCAGGTCACCGTGCCCGCCGTGGAACCGGTGTGCGGCGCCTCGGCGGTGATGAGCTGAGAGCCGCCGCCGGTGTCGGCCAGCCGGTCGGGCAGGGGCGGGTCGTCGGCGGGCCGGGCCCCGAGCGAGCCGGCCAGGGCGAGGAGAACGGCGGCGGTCACCAGTGGTCTGCGCATACTCCGGACCGTACGGCGGCCCGCCGCCGCGCCCCACCCGGCGCGGTCCGTACGGGGCAGGCGGGCCGCCGACCGCCGTACCCGACCTGACCTGGCGCTTTGACAAAACATACGGTGGACCGCATAGTTATACCCATCAGTGATTGCACCGTAAGGAGAAACCCGTGACCGAGCGCGTCGTACTCGCCTACTCGGGCGGCCTGGACACCTCCGTCGCCATCGGCTGGATCGCCGAGGAGACGGGCGCCGAGGTCATCGCCGTCGCCGTGGACGTCGGCCAGGGCGGCGAGGACCTGGACGTCATCCGCAAGCGCGCGCTCGCCTGCGGTGCCGTCGAGGCCGAGGTCGCGGACGCCAAGGACGAGTTCGCCGAGGAGTACTGCCTCCCGGCGATCAAGGCCAACGCCCTCTACATGGACCGCTATCCGCTGGTCTCCGCGCTCTCCCGGCCCACCATCGTCAAGCACCTCGTCGCCGCCGCCCAGAAGCACGGCGCCGGGATCGTCGCCCACGGCTGCACCGGCAAGGGCAACGACCAGGTCCGCTTCGAGGCCGGCATCTCCGCGCTCGGCCCCGACCTGAAGTGCATCGCCCCGGTCCGCGACTACGCGATGACCCGCGACAAGGCGATCGCCTTCTGCGAGGAGAAGAACCTCCCGATCGCGACCACCAAGAAGTCCCCGTACTCCATCGACCAGAACGTCTTCGGACGCGCCGTCGAGACGGGTTTCCTGGAGGACATCTGGAACGCGCCGATCGAGGACATCTACGAGTACACCGAGAACCCCGCCACGCCGCGCGAGGCCGACGAGGTCGTCATCTCCTTCAAGGAGGGCGTGCCGGTCGCGATCGACGGCCGCCCCGTCACCGTCCTCCAGGCGATCCAGCAGCTCAACCAGCGGGCCGGCGCCCAGGGCGTCGGCCGGATCGACATGGTCGAGGACCGGCTGGTGGGCATCAAGTCGCGCGAGGTGTACGAGGCGCCCGGCGCGATCGCGCTGATCACCGCCCACCAGGAGCTGGAGAACGTCACCGTCGAGCGCGAGCTGGCCCGCTACAAGCGGCAGGTCGAGCAGCGCTGGGGCGAGATGGTCTACGACGGCCTGTGGTTCTCCCCGCTCAAGCGGGCGCTGGACGGCTTCATCGACGAGGCCAACCGCCACGTCACCGGCGACATCCGGATGACCCTGCACGCCGGCCGCGCCGTCGTCACCGGCCGGAGGTCCGAGGAGTCGCTGTACGACTTCAACCTCGCCACCTACGACTCGGGCGACACCTTCGACCAGTCCAAGGCGCAGGGCTTCATCGAGATCTTCGGCCTCTCGTCCAAGATCGCGGCCAAGCGCGACCTGGCCTGACCCCCTCGCCGTACCGCCGCCTCCCCGTCCGCACGCGGCGGGGAGGCGGCCGCATATCCGCACCATCGCCTTAGAGGAGCACGCAGTGAGCAGCAACAACGGTGACGTCCGGCTCTGGGGCGCGCGTTTCGCCGACGGACCGGCCGAGGCGCTGGCCAAGCTGTCGGCCTCCGTCCACTTCGACTGGCGGCTCGCGCCGTACGACATCGCCGGCTCCCGCGCCCACGCCCGCGTGCTGAACAAGGCGGGCCTGCTCACCGAGGACGAGCTGACCCGGATGCTCGCCGGGCTCGACCGGCTGGAGGCCGACGTCGCCGACGGCTCGTTCACCGGGACGATCGCGGACGAGGACGTCCACACCGCGCTGGAGCGCGGCCTGCTGGAGCGCCTGGGCCCCGACCTGGGGGGCAAGCTGCGCGCCGGGCGCTCGCGCAACGACCAGATCGCCACGCTCTTCCGGATGTACCTGCGCGACCACGCACGGATCATCGGCGGCCTGATCGCCGACCTCCAGAGCGCGCTCGTCGGCCTGGCCGAGGCCCACCAGGACGTCGCCATGCCGGGCCGGACGCACCTCCAGCACGCCCAGCCGGTGCTCTTCGCCCACCATGTGCTCGCCCATGTGCAGGCCCTGTCGCGGGACGCCGAGCGGCTGCGCCAGTGGGACGCGCGGACGGCGGTCTCCCCGTACGGCTCCGGCGCGCTCGCCGGGTCCTCGCTCGGGCTCGACCCGGAGGCGGTCGCCGCCGACCTCGGCTTCGAGCACGGTTCGGTCGCCAACTCCATCGACGGCACCGCCTCGCGGGACTTCGTCGCGGAGTTCGCGTTCATCACCGCGATGATCGGCGTGAACCTCTCCCGGATCGCGGAGGAGGTCATCATCTGGAACACGAAGGAGTTCTCCTTCGTCACCCTGCACGACGCCTTCTCCACCGGCTCCTCGATCATGCCGCAGAAGAAGAACCCGGACGTCGCCGAGCTGGCGCGCGGCAAGTCCGGCCGCCTCATCGGCAACCTGACCGGCCTGCTCGCCACGCTCAAGGCCCTCCCCCTGGCGTACAACCGGGACCTCCAGGAGGACAAGGAGCCCGTCTTCGACTCCTGCGACCAGTTGGAGGTCCTGCTGCCCGCCTTCACCGGCATGATGGCCACCCTCACCGTCCACCGCGAGCGCATGGAGGAGCTGGCCCCGGCGGGCTTCTCGCTCGCCACCGACATCGCGGAGTGGCTGGTCAGGCAGGGCGTCCCCTTCCGGGTGGCGCACGAGGTGGCCGGCGCGTGCGTCAAGGAGTGCGAGCGGCACTCCATCGAGCTGGACCAGCTCAGCGACGAGCAGTTCGCACGGATCTCCGCACACCTCACCCCCGAGGTCCGCACGGTCCTGAACGTGCGCGGCGCGCTCGCCTCCCGCTGCGGCCGGGGCGGAACGGCCCCTTCCGCCGTCGCCGTGCAGCTCGCCGAGGTGAAGGACGACCTGGCCGCCCAGCACGCCTGGGCGGCGGCGCGCGGGTAGCCGCGGCCCGCCGGCCGGCCCGGACGGAGGACCGGACGCGCGGGTCCTTCGTCCGGGGGAGCGCACGGCGGCGGTCCGGTGCGCGGCAGGTGTACGACCGGCGCCGCGGGCTACGTTCACCGGGGTAGGAGTACCGGAACCCCGATCCGAGGAGCCCGCGATGCCGTTCGCCGCCCTGGCCGCCGCGACGACCCCCACCGCCCACATCGGGCTCGGCCTGGCCGCCGTGGGGAGGCCCGGCTACATCACCCTCCACCGCGACCGGGACCTGCCCGCCGAACGGGACCCGGAGGCCCTGCGCGCCCGCACCCACGAACTGCTGGACGCGGCCTACTCCCAGGGCGTCCGGTACGTCGACACGGCCCGCTCCTACGGGCGGGCCGAGGAGTTCCTCGCCGAGTGGCTGGAGGCCCGGCCCGCGTTCACCGACCTCGTCGTGGGCAGCAAGTGGGGGTACGCCTACACCGCCGACTGGAGCACGGCGGCCGAGGTCCACGAGGTCAAGGACCACGGCCTGGCCGCGTTCGAGCGCCAGTACGCCGAGACGCGAGCCCTCCTCGGCGACCGGCTCGCCCTCTACCAGGTCCACTCGGTCACCCCGGACAGCCCGGCGCTCACGGACCGGGCGCTGCACGGACGCCTCGCCGCCCTCGCCGCCGACGGCGTCACCGTCGGCCTCTCCACCAGCGGGCCCGCCCAGGCCGACGCGATCCGCTCCGCCCTCGCCGTCAGGGTCGACGGCGAACCCCTCTTCCGGACCGTCCAGGCCACCTACAACGCCCTGGAGACCTCGGCCGCCGCCGCGCTGTCCGAGGCCCATGCCGCCGGACTCACCGTGATCGTCAAGGAGGGGCTGGCCAACGGGCGGCTGGCCGGGGACGAGGCCCCCGCCCTCGTCCGGGAGATCGCCGCCGAGGCGGGCGTGGGCGGCGACGCGGTCGCCCTCGCGCTGGTCCTGCACCAGCCCTGGGCCGGGGTCGTGCTCTCCGGAGCGGCCACCGTCAACCAGCTCTCCGACAACCTGCACGCGGCCGTCGTCGACCTGGACGACGAGCGGCGGGCCCGGCTCGACGCCCTGGTCGAGGAGCCGGAGGCGTACTGGCGGCGGCGCGCGGCCCTGCCCTGGAACTGACCGCGACCACCGGGGTCCGCCCCCGCCTCAGCGGCTCGTGAGGACCACGAGCCGCTGCGTGGCGCGGGTCATCGCGACATAGCGGTCGACCGCCCCCTCGACGCCCGGCCCGAACCCGTCCGGGTCGACGAGGACGACCAGGTCGAACTCGAGCCCCTTCGACAGCTCCGGCGTCAGCGACCGCACACGGGGCGTCGCCCGGAAGGCGGGGTCGCCGATCACGCAGGCGGTCCCGCCGGCGTGCTCGGCGAGCCACGCGTCGAGGACCGCGTCCCGGTCCTCCGTGGAGCCGTGGAGGACGGGGACGCCGCTGCCGCGGACGGACGTGGGCACGTTGGCGTCCGGGAGCACGGCCCGGACGACCGGCTCGGCCTCCGCCATGATCTCCCGAGGCGTGCGGTAGTTGATGCTCAGGGACGCCGACGTGATCCGGTCGAACCCGACCCGCTCCAGCCGCTCCCGCCACGACTCGGGGAACCCGCGCCGGGCCTGCGCCCGGTCCCCGACGATCGTGAAGCTGCGGGAGGGGCACCGGGCCAGCAGCATGTGCCACTGCGCGTCGGTCAGCTCCTGGGCCTCGTCCACGACGATGTGCGCGAACGGCCCGGCCAGCGGGTCGGACGCGACGCCGTCCGCTCCGTCCGCGTCCACCAGGGCGTCCCGCAGGTCCCGCCCGTGCAGCATCGCCAGCGCGCCCTCCCCGTCGGCGTCCGCGTCGACCAGGGTCTCGTCCGCGAGCAGGCTGTCGATGGCCCGCCCCATCCGCTCGCGCTCGGCGGCCGCGGCGGCCCGCCGCCGGCGTCCGCGCCCGGACGCCTCCGGGTCCCCCAGCCGCTGCCGGGCCGCGTCCAGGATCGGCAGGTCGGACACCGTCCAGGCGCGGGGGTCGGCACGCCGCAACCGCCCCGCCTCCTCGCGGCTCAGCCAGGGAGCGCACCTGCGCAGGTAGGCGGGGACCGTCCAGAGGTCCCCGACGACGTCGGCCGCCTCCAGCAGCGGCCAGGCGCGGTCGAAGGCGGCGAACAGGTCCCTGTTCCGCCGCAGCGCGCCGCGCAGCACCTCGTCCGCGACGTCGCCCTCGTGCTTCGCCACGAGGATCGTCAGCAGCTCCTCCCACACCTGGTCGCGCGCCTCGTTGTGCGGGACGCCCGGCTCCGCCGCCTCGAAGGCGCAGGCCCAGTCGGCGGCGGTGAGGTGGACGTCGGACCAGTGGGTCTCCACCCGCAGCTCCGCGGCGGGCGGCTCCTCGTAGAACGCGACGGCCGCCTCGACCGCCTTCACCAGTCCCGCGGACGCCTTGAGGCGTGCCGCCTCCGGGTCGGCCTCGGCCACCGCGGCGGCGCCCTCGGGGACGAGGTCGCGCAGGGTGCAGGTGCGCACGCCCTCCTCCCCGAGGCTGGGCAGCACGTCGGAGACGTACCCCAGGTAGGGCTCGTGCGGGCCGACGAACAGCACCCCGCCCCTGCGGTGGCCGAGGCGCGGGTCGGCGTGGAGGAGGTAGGCGGAGCGGTGCAGGGCCACGACGGTCTTGCCCGTGCCGGGCCCGCCGTCCACGACGAGGGCGCCGCGGGAATCCGCGCGGATGACGGCGTCCTGATCGGCCTGGATGGTGCCGAGCACATCGCGCATCCGCGCCGACCGGTCGCCGCCCAGGCTGGCGATGAAGGCCGACTGGTCGTCGAGCGCGGCGTGCCCGGCGAACCCGTCCGGGGTGAAGACCTCGTCCCAGTAGTCGCTGATCCGCCCGCCGCTCCAGCGGTAGCGCCGGCGGCTCGCCAGCCCCATCGGGCGGGCGTGGGTGGCCCCGAAGAAGGGCTCGGCGGCGGGGGAGCGCCAGTCGGTCAGCAGCCGCCGCCCCGTGCTGTCGGTCAGGCCGAGCCGGCCGACGTACACCGGATCGGAGCCGTCCGCGCCGACCATGCGCCCCAGGCACAGATCGAGGCCGAAGCGGCGCAGGGTGCGCAGGCGGGCGGTCAGCCGGTGGATCTCGGCGTCCCGTTCCATGGCCTGCCGGCTCGCGCCGCCGGGCGCCCGGCGCTCGGCGGCGAGGCGGTCGGTCAGCTCCGCGATCGACTCGTCGAGGCATTGGGCGATGGCGGCGAAGTGGTGCTCGTCGCCCCGGATCAGGGCCGGGTCGGCCTTGGCGGCCAGCCGGTCGGGGAGGGCGAACGCGCTGGTGGTCAGGGGGTTCATGGCGTCACTTCCGGTCTCGGATGCGGGCGGTTCGGGTACGGGCCGGGGCGTACGGGCTCCGGCGCGCGGCGGCGCGCTCAGTGGACGGGCCCGGCGGCGGGCGTCCCGAACCACCGCGCCAACGCCTCCAGCAGGCCCGCCTCGTCCTCGCCGGCCCAGGCCACGTGGCCGTCCGGCCGCAGCAGCACGGCGGGCGCGTCCAGCTCCGCGCAGGGGTCGACCACGTGGTCGACCCGGTCGGCCCAGCCTTCCGCCGACAGCCCGCCCGTCCGGTCGAGCAGCAGCCCGCGTCCGCCGTGCGTCAACGCGTAGAGCCGGCCCCGTTCCAGCGGCAGGTCGCGCAGACGCCGGCCGAGCAGGTCGTGCCCCTCGCCGAAGTCGTAGCGGACGTCCACGGCGGTGATCATCCCGGTCACGTACCGGTTCACCTCCTCGACGTCCATCAGCCGCGCCAGCAGCTCCCGCAGCGCCCGCGCGCCGGCGTCGCTCCCCAGCAGCGTGATCTGCGCGCGGGTGTTGTCCAGCACCCGCGCGCCCACCGGGTGGCGCTCGTCGTGGTAGGTGTCCAGCAGCCCCTCGGGGGCCCATCCGTTGACCGCGGCGGCCAGCTTCCAGCCGAGGTTGAACGCGTCCTGCACCCCGAGGTTGAGCCCCTGCCCGCCGGTCGGCGGGTGGATGTGCGCGGCGTCGCCGGCCAGCAGCACCCGGCCGACCCGGTAGCGCTCGGCCTGCCGGGTGGCGTCGCCGAACCGGGAGAGCCAGCGCGGTGAGTGCACCCCGAAGTCGGTGCCCGCGACCTCCCGCAGCCGCCGCCTGAACTCCTCCAGGGTCGGCGGGTCCACCCGGCCCTCGGAGACCCCGTCGGCGGGCACGATGACGCGGAAGGTCCCGTCGCCGTTGGGGATGACCCCGAACCGCAGGTGGGTCCGGCGCACCTCCTCGACCACGGAGGCGACCACCGCCGGGTCGGCCGTCGCCTCCAGGTCGCCCAGCAGCGTCTCGACGGTGGCGGGCTCGCCGGGGAAGCCGACGCCGAGCCGCTTGCGGACCGTGCTGCGGCCGCCGTCGCACCCGACGAGGTAGCGCGCCCGCAGCCGTGCGCCGTCCGCCTGCACGACGGTCACCCCGTCCTCGTCCTGGCTCAGTCCGACCACCTCGCAGCCGCGCCGGATCTCCGCGCCGAGCTCGCGGGCCCGTTCGTCGAGCAGCCGCTCGGTGACCGGCTGGAGGGTGGACAGGCCGTAGGGGTGGGCGGTGTCCAGCCCGTTCGGCCACGGCTTCTGGATGCCGCCGAAGAGGCCGCCCACCTGGAACTTCTCGCTCACCGCGAGGAAGCGGTCGAGCAGCCCGCGCTGATCCATCACCTCGACGCTGCGCACATGCAGCCCGCGCCCCCTGGACTCGCGGGTCGGCTCGCTCAGCCGCTCCAGGACGACCGTGCGCACCCCGGCGAGCCGCAGTTCGCAGGCCAGCATCAGCCCGGTCGGCCCACCACCGGCAATGATCACGTCGATCAACTTCATTCCGCCTTCGTCCACGTCGGGTTCGGGGAAGCCGCGTCCGGGGACACGGGCTTCGGCCGACGATTCTGCGTCCGATGGGGGGCCTTGCGGCAAGGCCCCCCATGCGCTATAAGTTGAGACTGGCGAGGAGTGGGTGTTCCTCCTTCGTCCTCCCAGCGCCCGCGAGTTGGTCCGCGTCGTCGGCCTCCGCGCGTTCCTCCGCCTCCGGACCATGAGCCTCCGGCCGACGATCGCGCCTCCCGGCCCGGCGGCTCCCGGCAGGCGAGCGGATCCGATGGGCCCCGACCGACCGCCGCGCCCCTGTCGCCCGCGCGCGTCCCACCGGCCGGCTCCTCCCTCACACGCTCCCTCGGTCCATGCGGTGAGACGAAAATGTCTCATACGGGTTAGGGTCGTCTCATGACTCTCGACCGCGAGCAGGTGCTGCGGAGCGCCGCCGACCTGTTGACCCGCAAGTCCACCGCGACCATGGACGAGGTCGCCAAGGCCGCGGGCATCGGCCGGGCCACCCTCCACCGCCACTTCGCCGGGCGCGACGCCCTGGTCAGGGCGTTGGAGGAGCTGGGCCTGCGGGAGTTCGAGGCGGCGCTGGACGCCGCCCGGCTCGACGAGGACACCGGTGAGGAGGCGCTGCGCCGCCTCGTCGCGGCCGTCCAGCCCGGCGCCGGGCTGCTGTCCTTCCTCATCACCGAGCACCAGCTCTTCGAGGGCGACGAGGTCAACGAGGGCTGGAACCGGGCCGACGCCCGCGTCTCCGCCTTCTTCCGCCGCGGCCAGGAACGCGGCGAATTCCGCATCGACCTCACCCCCGCCTGGCTGACCGAGGCCCTGTACGGGCTCATCGGCACGGGGGCCTGGGCCGTCCAGGTGGGACGGGTCGCCGCACAGGACTTCCCCCACATGATCGTCGAGTTGCTGCTCGGCGGAGTTCGCCGGAGCGTGGAGCAATGACCAGCATGGACCGACACCCGGACACCGCCGACGACGTACGCCGCCCCGGACGGTGGCTCGCGCTCGCCGTGCTCGCGCTCGCCGTGCTGCTGGTGGCCGTCGACGCCACCGTCCTCGGCCTCGCCACCCCCTTCCTCAGCGAGGACCTCGCCCCCACCGGCACCCAGCTCCTGTGGATCGGCGACGTCTACTCCTTCGTCATCGCCGGGATGCTCGTCTCCATGGGCAGCCTCGGCGACCGCATCGGGCGCAAGAAGCTGCTGCTGACCGGCGCCGTCGCGTTCGGCGCGGTCTCCGTCCTCAACGCGTACGCGACCACGCCCGAGATGATGATCGTCGCGCGGGCGCTGCTCGGCGTCGCGGGCGCCACCCTGATGCCCTCCACCCTGGCCCTGATCCGCAACCTGTTCCACGACCCGCGCGAGCGCAGCCTCGCCATCGGCATCTGGGGGGCCATGGCGTCGGCGGGCGCGGCGGTCGGTCCGGTCGTCGGCGGGTTCCTGCTCGAACACTTCTGGTGGGGTTCGGTCTTCCTCATCAACCTGCCCGTCATGGCCGTGCTCGTCGTCGTCGGCGTCAAGCTGATCCCCGAGTCGAAGAACCCCGCGCCCGGCCCGTGGGACCTGCTCAGCGTCGGCCTCTCCCTGGTCGGGATGATCGGCGTCGTGTACGCCATCAAGGAGGCGGCCGCGCACGGGCCGGGCTGGGACTCCGCCGCGGCCGCCGTCCTCGGCGTCGCCGCGCTCACCTGGTTCGTCCGCCGGCAACTGCGGCTGCCCGCGCCGCTGCTGGACATGCGGCTCTTCCACCACCGGGGCTTCTCCGGCGCGGTCCTCGCCGACCTGCTGACCATCCTGGGCCTCTCCGGCCTGGTCTTCTTCCTCTCCCAGTACCTGCAACTGGTCCAGGGCCGGGGCCCGTTGGAGGCCGGTCTCGCCGAACTCCCGGCGGCCGTCGGCGCGGTGACCGCCGGTCTGCTGGCCGGGTTCGCGGCGCGCCGGTTCTCGGTCCGCTCGGTCGTCGCGGGCGGACTCGCCGCGGTCGGGCTGGCGCTCGGCTCGGTGACCCTGCTCGACCAGCACACCGGCTACCCGCTGCTGGGCTCGATGCTGCTGGTGGTCGGCGTCGGCGCCGGGCTCGCCTTCACCGTCACCGCCGACGTCATCCTCTCCAGCGTCCCCACCGAGCAGGCCGGCTCCGCGTCCGCCGTCTCCGAAACGGCGTACGAGCTCGGGGCCGCCCTCGGCATCGCCCTGCTCGGCTCCATCGTCACCGGCGTCTACCGGGGCTTCCCGACCCCGTCCGGCATCTCCTCGGGCGTCGAGTCGGCCGCCCACGAATCGCTGGGCGGAGCCGTCGACGCCGCCACCGCCCTGCCCGCCGCCCAGGCCGGCCCGCTGGTCGCCGCGGCCCAGGAGGCGTTCGTCGACGGGTTGCGTTCGGCGGCGGGGGTCGGCGCCTCGGTGCTGCTGGCGACGGCCGTCGCCGCGTGGTTCCTGCTGCGGGGCCAGAAGCTGGAGGACGGCGTCCAGCACCCGTGACCGGGGCCCCTCACGACGCCGTGCGGCCCGCACCCCCGAGATCCGGGGTGCGGGCC